>NZ_JBNARB010000022.1:0-33335 GCF_049723235.1 Thermovenabulum sp.
TTGGGTTTGTTAGTTTTTTACAGGGAATTATTAACTGTTTCCGAAATTACTCATTATTTTATTTTTTTAATAAAACTTTTTATTAAAAGTTTCGCCTGTGATAAACATCATATTTTTTTAGATAATTTTTATTCCTTTATTTTCATATAAGCATTTTTATTTTAACATAAAAACTTATAAAATAAAATAAACATTAGAGGATTTTTAAAAGAAGTTTCCAAAGATAAAGCCTATAAATGTCGACATTATTATTACCAAACTTACATAGGTGATTGTCTTTTTAGGTCCAAGGACGCTATTTATAACGAGCATGCTCGGGAGACTTAAAGCTGGGCCTGAGAGCAAAAGCGCAAGAGCAGGTCCCTGCCCCATACCCGAACCCAGAAGACCTTGAAGTATAGGTACTTCTGTAAGAGTAGCAAAATACATGAAAGCTCCAATTACAGAGGCTATAAAGTTTGAAAGCAAAGAATTGCCTCCAACTACTGCTTCTACATACTTTGAAGGAATTATTCCCGCATCGTATCCCGGCCTTCCCATTAAAAATCCTGCTACCAGCACTCCTGCAAAAAGAAGCGGAAGTATCTGTTTTGCAAAGCTCCAGGTAGCTTCAACCCATGATGTAATCTCATCCTTCTTAAACCACTTTATAAGGATTACCGCAAGTACAAACAGGAAAAATAAGGTCAAGTACCATTTTACATTATATACGGCGCTGAAAAATCCTACAGGCTGTGCGGGCTTGCCCCAAGCTGCAAAGATTAATATAAATATTAAGCTTACAAAATACAAAATATCCTGTAATATACTTCTTCCATCATTTTTTGCTGGAACCTGCGGCATTTTTGATAATCTTTCCACATCCTCTTTTCTAAATATAAACTGCATTATTACACCTATTACAATGGAAAATAGTACCGCTCCAACGGCTCTTGCAATTCCCAGTTTATACCCCAGAATTCTAGCTGTCATTATAATAGCAAGGATGTTAATGGCAGGACCCGAATACAAAAAGGCGATTGCGGGACCGAGGCCTGCCCCTCTTTTATAAATTCCCGTAAAAAGCGGCAAAACCGTACAGGAACATACGGCAAGAATCGTTCCCGACACCGATGCTACAGCATAGGAAACCCACTTTTTTGCACCGCTTCCGAAGTATTTCATAACCGCCTGCTGGGAAATGAAGTTTGAAATGGCACCGGCTATAAAGAGGGCAGGGATCAAGCAGGTAAGTACGTGAAGTCTTGCGTAATCTTGAAGCATGTAAAGAGATTCTATGAAAGCCCCTTTAAAGCGCACGCTCTCTAACGGCATATAGTAGGCAAATAGAAAGACACCTGCAATGATTAGAAGTTTTTTAAGTTCTTCCCTCATTATAATTTCTCCTTTCCAATAGAAAATAAAAAATTTATTCGACTTTATTTTTTTTTGAATCGATATATGAAACTTTGGTTACAAGATCGCTCTTTATGGTTTCGTCTACACAGATAAAATAATCCCTCAAGCAGGGGAATCTTACTTTGTAAAAAACCGAAAGTCCTTCTTTCCTGCTTTCCAAAATTCCGGCTTTTTTTAATATATTAAGGTGTTTTGATATTGTGGGCTGGTCAATACATATTTTTTTAACAATTTCGCAAACGCATATCTCCTTTTCATCCAAGATAATATCTAAAATTTTCAGTCTTGTTGGATGAGCAAGAGCCTTAAAGAATTCTGCCCGAAGATCATAAATGTTTTTTGCCATATACTACACCTCCTATATTCCTATATTAGCATATAAGAAAACAACAGTCAATAAAAAAAAGACATAATAGTTTATCCTACATAAATAAGGCATTTTATTTAGTTGTTTTTATAAAAGTTTATTTCTGAAAAATTTTTTCTATTTTTACTTTAACTACTTTTTCAACCTCTCCAATACCCGTTTCATCATTAAAATTTTTGTTTTTCTTAAGGCCAAAATCAGAAGTAAGGGTAATTTCTTCGAAATCGTTTATTCCAATTTTCTCTAAGGTTTTAGAAGAGCATTTAATTTCACAGCCGTTAATTGCAATAAATTTATCGTTGGATTTTGCCATTTTAATAATTCCTTCGATACCTAAAGGTAATCCCAGAGCGCATACCATGTTTATATTATTGTTATCCACATACTTCAAAGCAATCTTGCCCGTCATATTGCCTAAATTGCATGCTCCCTGGCAGGGAAGAAGACCTAATTTCATGTTTATAACCTCCAATACTTTTTAGTGATAAAAATAACAAATACCATATTCCAATATTAGCATAATGGAAAATATATGTCAATAAGTGAGATATAAAATTTTGCATTTTTAAAGAATACTAGATTTATTGTTTTGATAGATATTGATTTCTTGTTTTGCTTATCATATAATATGATTAAATTCGAATTTAATCATATGTTATTAAGACGTGCTATGAAAAGTCAATAGGTTATAGCAAAAATTTTTGACAATCGCATAGAAATTCTATTCATGCATTGTTGCCGGGTGGAGACCATTGATAATCTGGGTCATAAGGCCTGTTATCTTTCCAAAGAGAATAAATCAAGTGAACAAGTTTTCTTGCTACGGCTCCTGTAGCAACATTTAAATGCTTTCCCTGGCTTCGTTTTAGCTCATAATAAGCTTTCAACTCCGGGTTAAAGCGACGGGCTGAAACCGCAGCTAACCACAAGCTGTTCCTTAAAACAGGGGAACCACGTTTAGACATGCGGTTACGAGTACCCTCAAACAATCCAGAAGCCCTTACAGTAGCATCTAAACCAGCATAGGCCACAAGAGCCCGGGGGTTAGGGAAACGAGAAATATCACCTATCTCACCGATAATTGCAGCAGCAAGGACAGGGCCAATGCCCGGAATAGTTTCAATTACGTGGCGATAAGGTGTCTCTTTACTGGGACGAAGCTCCTCCATAACTTCGTTAATAGCGTCCTCGATAACCTTTATCTGTTCTTCAATAAATTCAATTTGCTCAATCAGCAAACGAAGCTGAAGGGTGAAAGCATCTAAAGCAATGGTGATGCCAAAGGTCCCCTTAGCCAGAGATTGAATCTTTTTAGCTCTTTCTTCACCGAACCTGCCGCGGGAATGTTCTTTAAGGAAAGCAGATAACTCTGAAAGGTCCACTTCAGCCAACTCTTCCGGCGTCGGATAAGATTTAAGCAGCTCCTTTGAAGTCCGGATAAATACATCGGAGAAGCAGCCGGGGTATTCTGGGAAAATCCTATCTAAGATACCAAGTACTCTATTCTTAAGGCTACCGACCTGGCGGATGAACTCAAAGCGGAGTCGGGAGAGCGACTGCAATTTGAGGGTTGTTTCAGAAGGAAGCCTGGTTTCAGGGGCTCTACCTAATCGCAGCAGGTCAGCAAGGAGCAGAGCATCTTTTTGGTCGGTCTTGGTTTTACGCACGTATAGATTACGCAAAGCATCTGACTGAATGGGGTTAATGACATGAAGTTTAAATCCCAAGTCAGTGAGATAGCAGTAGATAGGAAGCCAGTAATGTCCGGTGGCTTCTAAGCAGAACTTTACGTCATCAGGCCTTAAACCGAGCCTTTTTAATGCCTGCAAAAGTTTATTCATTCCTTTATGGTTATTATCTATATGCATTTTTAGGACTATATCTCCGGATTCATTTACGAGGCATACTTCGTGACTGTGTTTAGCCACATCAATGCCGCCATAGATCATATTTACATCCTCGCTTTCACTAAATTTTAGGCAGGGTTCCCGCAATCCTCTATAAGTCTCAACCTTGCGCGTAACTCGAGGCATGCAGCAAGCTGCATCCGCAACGTGCTCATTCGAGACATCTCATAGAGGAGGGGCTTCACTCTTAACTTCGGGACAGCAAAAGGGCTTCCCAAGGAGGTAGATCGAAGTCCCCTGCCGCTACGAGAGATATTAGCTATGTTTTATCAGAATTCCTGTGTGGTTGTTAAAAAAAATTTATTAGTTAAAGGCTAACTATATTGTACAAGGGAGGTGAACAATTGATAGTAGATATATTAAAGGCATTATCGGATGAAACCCGTCTGAGGATGCTAAATTTGCTTATCGAAGAAGAATTGTGCGTTTGCGAGATGGAAGAAATACTTAATATTAATCAATCCAATGCTTCCCGCCATTTGGAAAAATTGAGCAATGCGGATCTGGTTGTTTACGAAAAAAGGGGAAAGTATATTTATTACAATATAAATAAAGAGACCTTTGAAAGGTATCCCTTTTTATATTCAATAATTAAAGATGGGTTAAAGGATATACAAAAATTTAATGAGGACAAAAGGAGGTTAAGGTTATACAGAGAGAGCGGGATAAGCTGTGATGAGCTAAAAAATGGGAAATTAAAGGACTATGAGAAAAAATAAAAAAAATATAGGAGGCTGAAAAAATGGGAAATACAAATGGAGAAGTAAAGATTGAGAAAAAAGGGTTGAGCTTTTTTGAAAAATACCTTACTTTATGGGTTGCACTTTGCATAATCGCGGGCGTTGCAATTGGGCAGTGGTTTCCGTCCTTTCCCCAAACTTTGAGCAGATTTGAATACGCTCATGTTTCCATTCCCGTTGCTATCCTTATTTGGCTAATGATTTACCCCATGATGTTGAAGATAGATTTTTCAAGCATAGTAAATGCAGCCAAAAACCCAAAAGGACTTATTGTTACATGGGTTACTAACTGGCTAATAAAACCCTTTACCATGTACCTGATTGCATCCTTCTTTTTAAAGACCGTGTTTAAACCCTGGATATCTCCTGAACTTGCTACAAGTTACCTGGCGGGAGCAATACTTTTGGGAGCTGCGCCCTGCACCGCTATGGTCTTTGTATGGAGCTATTTGACAAAAGGTAATCCTGCTTATACCCTTGTTCAGGTTGCAACCAATGATTTAATTATACTTGTAGCCTTTACACCCATAGTTGCCTTTCTCCTGGGTGTAAGCAACGTCAGGGTGCCTTACGATACCCTGTTTTTATCCGTAGTGCTTTTTGTGGTAATACCCCTTACTGCCGGTTACTTTACCAGGAAAAACATTATTGCAAATAAAGGGCTTGATTATTTTGAAAATGTATTTTTGAAAAAATTTGATAACGTAACAATAACTGGTCTACTTTTAACACTTATTATTTTATTCTCTTTCCAGGGAGAAATAATCCTTTCCAATCCGGTTCATATCGCATTAATAGCAGTGCCGTTAACCATTCAAACCTTCTTTATATTTTTCATAGCATATATTTGGGCAAAACTTTGGAAACTACCCCATGATATTGCTGCGCCTGCTGCAATGATAGGTGCCAGTAACTTTTTCGAACTTGCGGTAGCGGTAGCTATTTCGCTTTTTGGATTAGAGTCAGGAGCGGCCCTGGCTACAGTAGTAGGGGTTTTGACAGAGGTACCTATTATGCTTACTCTGGTTAGAATAGCAAACGCTACCCGCGAGTGGTTTACTAACTAACCTTACCCCCAAAAGGGGGTTTTTATTTTTGGACATTTTATGCTCCGGAAATAAAGGAAAAAAGAAAAAAACAGGGCAAAACTGAGATAAAATAAGATAAATAATATTGGATACCGGGAAAATAATATATATAGCTTAAACAAAGATTAATCAAGCTTTTTAATTATTTGTAAGTATTAAAAAAAAGGAGTATAACGGTATAAAGAAATTAAAAGAAGGTGAAAAATATGGAAGAAAAGGTCATAGAAAGACTTTTGGAGATTGACCGGAAAGCTCAGGAGGTTCAAATAAAAAGGGAAGAAGGGCTTCGCAGTTTGGAGGAAGATTATAAAAATAAAATCAGGGAACTTATAGAAAAATACGAAAGAGAAATAGAGGAAAGCAGTAAAAAAGCCTTTAATGAAGCGGTAGAAGAAGGAGAGAAGGAAGCGGAAGGGATAAGACGGGATACGGAAAAAATTTTAAATAACTTAGAGGAAGTATTTTCAAAGGTTAAGGATGAAATAGAAAGGGAATTTTTTTTAAGGATTTTTAAAGTGAAGAGGTAATCATTATGGGAAATGTGGTTAGATTTGCAGCGGTGAATACTAAAATAAAATCCTTGGAAGGGAAATTTTTAAAGGATGAGGATTATTTAGAGCTCTTGAAGAAAAAGAGCATTCCCGAAATGGTTCTGTATTTAAAGGAAAAAACCTCTTACGGAAAACTATTAAACAGTGTAAAACCGGAAGAGGCCAATAGAAGAACCCTGGAAAATGCCTTAAGAAGAAATATGGTTAAAATTATAGATAAACTGCTTTTTTATTTGACAGATGAGTACCGGGACTTTGTAAAAACCCTTTTTTTAAAATATGAGATTGAGGATTTAAAAAATCTTGCAAGGGATATTTACAATGGCAGAACGGAAAGGGCTATAGAAAACTATTCTTTCATAGGGAAGTACAGCAAAGCGGATCCAGAGAGATTAATAAAAGCCCGTACTATCAGGGATTTTATTTTAGCCCTCGAGGGGTCTGAAATTTACGATTATTTAAAGCCCCTTTTGGATGGAAAAAGAGAAAATCTTTTCAGGCTCGAAATGGCTTTAGACACAGCGTATTTTACGATCATTAGAAGGAAATGGGAGAAGCTTTCGGGAGAGGATAAAAAGGTTTTGAGTTTATGGGAAGGCATGGTAGCGGATTTATACAATCTTCAGTGGATTTACAGGGGGAAAAAATTTTACAACCTTTCTGCCGAAGAAATATTGAACTACACCATAGATTTTGGATATAAGATTAATTTTAAAAAGCGAAAAGAAATGTGCTACGCAAAAGACTTAAATGAGGTATTTAACATTGCCCAAAAAGAAGGCTACGGTTTTTTATTCAAAAAAGATGCCCAGCAGGATATTTATATGGAAAGGCGGATTAATCGATTTTTATATTTTAAATTTAAAAATCTCACCAGAGCTGCACCTTTGACTATAATTCAAATTGTATCGTATATATGGTTTTTGGATTTCGAGATAAGGGATATAATTTCCATAGCCGAAAGTCTGAAATATGAAATAGATTTAGAGAAGGCAAAAAAATTTCTGATTCGTCCTTTGTGATTTGCCTTTATTAATTCAGGAGGCGTTTTATTATGGCCATTGAGAAAATGAATATAATGGGCGTTATCGGTAAAAAAGAACTTTTAGACAGGGTAATGCGGCAGATTGTGTTAAACGGGAGCATGCATTTTTTAAATGCTTTTTCCCGGATAAGTGCCACGGATTTTGTGCTGCCGCCCAATGAAAAAAATATAGAAGCCTTAGAGGAACTGCCCTATGTCAAACCTTACAGTGCCAAAAGGGATTTTTCAAAGGAAGAAGAAATGATAATATCCCTCTTAGGGCTTTTTAATCTTTCGCCCGAAATTAAAAGAGAGTATTTGGGGCAGGATTACGATTATGCGGAATATATGGAAAGCCTTAATAAAATATATTTAAAAATACGGGAATATGCCCAAGAGATAAAAGAAAAAAGCAACTTATGCGAACAAAAAATGGAATTCATACAAAACCTGAAATACCTTGAAAAGTATGATTTTGATCTGTCGCAGCTTTTAAAAATGAAATTCATGACCTTCAAATTTTTAAAATTAACGAGAGAAAATTATTTAAAACTAAAAAAGAATTACGAAAATATACCGGCGGTAGTAATAAAAATAGAGGCTGAATCAAAATACGTTTATGTGGCATCGATCACACCCAATACCCTTCAGGAAACGGTGGAAAGGATTTTAAGTTCGCTAAATTTTGAAGAATTAGAGCTTCCTGTTGACTATGAAGGCAATGCTTCGGAGATTATCCGAAAACTTCACGAAGAGATTGACCGGGACAATAACAAGATAGAGCAGCTTAAAAAGGAGATTGAAAATTTTGGAAGGCAGTTTAAGGAGGAAATAAGAAAATCCTTTGCAAGGCTGGAAATGGAAAAGAAGATTGAAGAATTGAAATCCGATGTGGCCATAAGCAGGAATTTGTTTTACCTTTTCGGTTTTGTGCCGGTAAGCAAGGTGGAAAGTTTAAAAGATGAACTGGAGAAAAACTTCAAAGATGAGCTAATAATTCTGATAGAAGAGACGGGTAATAAAAATTCAAGTTTAACCCCACCGACCAAATTAAAAAACCCGGGTCTTTTCAGACCCTTTGAAGAAATGGTTAAAATGTATGGCATTCCTTCTTATGACGAAAAGGACCCTACGGTATTTTTTGGGCTAACCTATATGCTGCTTTTTGGTGCAATGTTCGGAGACTTAGGGCAGGGGCTTGTTTTATTTACCGCAGGTATTGTATTAAATCTTTTTATGAGAAGACCCAATTTAGGAGGGGTGTTGAGCAGAATTGGATTGAGTTCCGCAATTTTCGGGCTTTTATACGGCAGCGTCTTTGGGTCTGAAGAGTTAATCCCTGCACTAATCGTAAGGCCCATGGCAAATATAAATTTTATGCTTTTGAGTGCGGTGGTGCTGGGTATTTGCCTTTTAATTGCCGGTTTTATCTTTGGAATCTTAAATTCAAGCCTTTCGGGTAACTTTAAGGAAGGAATTTTTGGAAGAAACGGAGCAGCGGGGCTTTCCTTTTATATCCTGATTCTTTACAGCATATATAATTATTCAATTAAAAACATCGGGCTTTCGCCTATGATTACTTTTTTATTGATTTTAACCTTGATGATTATCGTATTTAGAGAACCTTTAACCAATATATTATTTAAAAAGGAAAAACTTTTTTCGGAGCCCGCCGGGGATTATTTCGTGGAAGAAGGTTTTGGGGTATTAGAAACACTGCTTTCTATGGTATCCAACACCATTTCCTTTATAAGGGTTGGAGCCTTTGCACTAAACCACGTAGGCTTATACATCGCCTTTGCGACTATGGCTGAAATGACCAGGTCAAGAATAGGAGGGATAATGCTTTTAATCCTCGGAAATGCCATCATTATAGGTCTTGAAGGGCTGATAGTGTTTATCCAGGCATTGAGGCTTGAATACTATGAACTTTTCAGCAAGTACTTCAAAGGAGAAGGGGTGGAGTATTCTCCAGCGATTATTATGAAATCTTCCGAATATATTCGGAAGGTGAAAACTTTAAGCAGGAAGGCCTTTATGGACCAGTTCGGCAAAACCTTAAAAATGAAAATGATGAAAATGGCAATGGTATAAAAATATCGGGGAGGAATGGCTTTATGATGTTAACTGTTTATCTACTTATAATGGTTTCGGTGTTAACGGTTCTTGCAGGCTTTGCATCCTTAAATGGAATTAAGGCTAAAAAAGCCCTTGGATTAAGCGTGTTTGCTTTTTCTTTAGTATTGACTTTCTTTTTGTTCTTTTTGATGCCTCAAGCGGCCAGGGCACAGGGTGGCGATAACCCTGCTTCCAGCAGTGCTTTCCTGGCTGCAGCCTTATCGACGGGTCTTGCTACCATTGGTGCCGGTTATGCCGTAGGAGCGGTGGGATCGTCTGCTCTGGGGGCGGTGTCGGAAGATCCCAAAATACTTGGTAAAACCCTTATATACGTAGGACTTGCAGAAGGTATCGCCATATATGGTCTTATTATATCCATAATGATTCTGGGAAGGGTCTAAAATGAAAATGTTTGTTTTAAGCGACAGTTCAGATACCATTACCGGTTTCAGGCTTGCGGGAATAGAGGGAAAATTCATCGAAGAAGGCCAGGAAGTTCTGGAGGAAATAGAAAGGCTAAGAAAAATTGAGGAAATAGGCATTATCATTATAACCGAAAGCCTTGCAGAAAAAGTAAAAAATGAAATAGGAAGAATGAAACTTTCTAAGGATTACCCTGTTATATTGGAGGTTCCCGATCGGCACGGTAGCATAAGGCCGAAGGATT
Organism: Thermovenabulum sp.; assembly: GCF_049723235.1. Taxonomy (NCBI): domain Bacteria; kingdom Bacillati; phylum Bacillota; class Clostridia; order Thermosediminibacterales; family Thermosediminibacteraceae; genus Thermovenabulum; species Thermovenabulum sp. The sequence continues at coordinate 9,861 of NZ_JBNARB010000022.1, forward strand.
TTTTGACTCGTTATATAAAAGAAGCGATTGGAGTAAAGATTTGAGGTGATAGAATGTCCACTACGATTGAAGACAAAATCTCCCTTTTTGCCAAAGTGCTGTTTGAGAGAATAGAGGAAGAATACGAGAATGAAAAAAATAAAATTATTGGATACTATGAGGCGGAAATAAAAAGAGTGAAGGAAGAATATGAGAGGAAAAAATTAGATCGCATAAGGGAGGTATTAAAAGAAGCCGAAATAAAAAAACAGAGAATAATATCAAAAGCGCTGACGGACAAAAAGCAGGATATTTTAAAGAAAAAGAAGGAACTCTTGGAAAAGTTGATAGAAGATATGCTTCAAAAGGTGGAAGATTTTTTGAAACAGGAAGGTTACGGCGAATTCCTTATAAATTCAATAACGGAAGTAAAAAATAAATTTCCCGAAAAAGATAAAATAATTGTATATCTTTCCAAAAAAGATTTTGAAAGGCACCTGGACTATTTAAAAAGTAAATTTGACGAAAACATTGAGTTCAGGATGGGGACCGAAGACATTAAAGGTGGTATAATAGCCGAAAGTGCTGATGGAAGGGTGAGGATAGATTTCTCGGTAAGCAGTTTGCTGGAAGAAGGCAAATCATTACTTGCTCAGCTATTATTTTCCAGGCTGGGCGAGGAGGTATAGGTGTTATGGCAAATTTTAAAGCGGGAAACATAGTTTACATCAACGGCCCAGTAGTCAGGGCAAACAACATGTCGGGGTTTACCATGCGGGAAATGGTCATGGTAGGAAATAAAAAATTGATCGGCGAGATAATTTCCTTAGAAAAGGATTTGGCTACTATTCAGGTGTATGAAGAAACCTCGGGATTGAAAGCCAAAGAGCCGGTGCTTGGAACGGGAAGGCCCCTATCGGTTAAATTGGGGCCCGGGATTCTGGGCAATATTTTTGATGGCATCGAAAGGCCGCTTTCAAAGATTTACGAAAAAGGAGAAAGCTTCATTCCAGAGGGTATAGGGCTTATTTCCATAGATGAAGAAAAGTTATGGGATGTAAGGATAAAAGTAAAAGTAGGGGATTATCTAAAGGGTGGGGATGTGTTTGCGGAAGTTCAGGAAACTTCTATGATCCTCCATAAGATAATGGTACCTCCTTCTCTTCAAGGAAGGGTGGTGGAAGTAAAAAAGGACGGCAGTTACAACATCGAAGAAACCCTGGTAGTACTTGAGGACGAAGGGAAAACATATCCTCTTAAAATGTACCAGGAGTGGCCGGTGAGGCTGCCCCGCCCTGTAAAGAAGAGGCTGCCGATAGGAAAACTTTTAATTACCGGGCAGAGAGTAATCGACACCTTTTTCCCGCTGGCAAAAGGGGGCACCGCTGCCATCCCCGGAGGATTTGGAACCGGTAAGACAATAACGCAACATCAGCTCGCCAAGTGGAGCGATGCGGATATAATTGTGTATATCGGATGCGGGGAACGGGGCAATGAGATGACGGAGGTGCTGGAAGATTTCCCGAAACTTATTGACCCGAGGACCGAAAAGCCCCTGATGGATAGAACGGTTCTTATAGCAAATACTTCCAACATGCCTGTTGCTGCGAGAGAAGCTTCTATTTATACGGGAATAACCATCGCAGAATATTTCAGGGATATGGGGTACAATGTCGCCATTATGGCCGATTCCACTTCCCGCTGGGCAGAAGCTTTAAGAGAAATTGCCGGCAGGCTTGAAGAAATGCCCGCAGAAGAAGGATATCCCGCATATCTTGCTTCCAGGCTCGCTCAATTTTACGAAAGGGCAGGATTTGTGGAAAATTTAAACGGGACCCAGGGTTCCATTACCGTTATCGGTGCGGTTTCCCCGGCAGGAGGGGATTTTTCGGAGCCTGTGACCGCTTCCACCAAAAGGGTGGTAGGTGCTTTTTTGGCATTGGATAAAGAACTGGCTTACTCAAGACATTTTCCTGCCATAAACTGGCTTTTATCCTACAGCGGTTATATAAAAATGCTCAGAGAATGGTTTTCAGAAAATGTCGCACCGGACATGCTGGATTTAAGGGCAAAGATGATGAGGATATTGCAGGAAGAAAGTAAACTTCTTGATATAGTGAAACTGGTTGGAGAGGATGTTCTGCCCGACGATCAAAAGTTGATACTGGAAATCGCAAAAGTAATTAAAGTAGGATTTCTCCAGCAGAATGCCTATCACAGGGAAGATTCCTATGTACCTCTTGAAAGGCAGTACAAAATGCTGAAAGTGATAAACAGGCTTTACGACAGGGCTTTTTCCTGTGTTAAAAAGGGAATTCCCCTTTCCAAAGTGAAAAATGATGATATTTTCGACGAGGTCATCCGGATGAAATACAACTATTCTCCAGAAAACAGCAGATTTTTTGAAGAAATCCTGAAGAAAATAGATGATTACTACGATGGTATCGAATCCAAGTATGAAAAAGAAGGTGCTTCAATATGAAGGTAAAGTACAAAAGGGCGGACAAAGCGGAAGGTCCGCTTCTTATAATGGAAGACATAAGGGATGCGGTTTTTGATGAAATAGTGGAAATCGAAATGCCCGATAAAACATCAAGGCTTGGGAAGGTTGTTCAGATAGATCAAAAAAAGGTAGTCATTCAGGTATTTGAAGGCACTTCAGGAATTTCCCTTCCCGATATTACGGTGGCTTTTACGGGGAATCCCATGAAAATCCCCCTTTCAAGAGAAATTCTCGGCAGGGTGTTCAACGGAATCGCAAAACCTATCGATGGAGCCGGTGAGATTTTTTCTACACGCTACTATGATATAAACGGCAGGCCCATGAATCCGGTGGCAAGGGTATACCCTCGAAACTTTATTCAAACGGGTATATCTGCCATAGACGGCCTGATGACCCTTATCAGGGGGCAAAAACTGCCTATATTTTCCGGAGACGGACTTCCTCATAATGAATTAGCAGCGCAGATAGTAAAACAGGCTAAAATTTCTGGGGATGAAGAAAAAAATTTTGCAGTGGTATTTGCGGCAATGGGTATAAAACACGATGAAGCTGATTTCTTTGTAAAAACCTTTGAAGAAGCAGGGGTAATGGATAGAGTAGTAATGTACGTAAATCTGGCAGATGACCCGGTGGTGGAAAGGATAATCACACCCCGGTGTGCCCTAACGGCAGCAGAATTTTTAGCTTTTGAGTGCGGAATGCACATACTGGTGATTTTAACCGATATGACAAGTTACTGCGATGCTCTAAGGGAAATTTCTTCCGCAAGAGAGGAAGTGCCCTCCAGAAAGGGTTATCCCGGATACATGTATTCGGACTTGGCAAGTCTTTACGAAAGAGCGGGGATGATTAAGGGTTCTAAAGGCAGTATAACTCAGATTCCTATACTTACAATGCCTAACGATGACATTACCCACCCGGTGCCAGACCTCACCGGGTATATCACCGAAGGGCAGATAGTGCTGAACCGGGCCCTTTATCAAAAGGGAATATATCCTCCCATAAATATACTGCCTTCCCTTTCGAGGCTTATGAAAGACGGCATAGGCGAAAAGTATACGAGGGAGGATCATCCTGATCTAGCCAACCAGGTTTTTTCTTCTTATTCAAGGGTTCAGGAAGTAAGGGCTTTGGCACAGGTCATCGGAGAAGAAGAACTTTCCGATGTGGATAAGAGCTATATGGAGTTCGGAAGGCAATTTGAAGAAAAATTTATTAATCAGGATTTTGATGAAGAAAGAGATATTTTTCAAACCCTGGACTTGATGTGGAAGCTTTTGAAAATTTTGCCCGAAAAGGAACTTACCAGGATCAACCCTTCGCTTATTAAAAAATACTTAAGGGGTTGATAAAAATGCTTAATATAGCACCTACCAAAGCAAATTTGCTGTCGGCTCAAGCTACCTTAGAGTTTTCTAAAAAAGGGTATGAGCTTTTGGATAAGAAAAGAAACGTTCTAATAAGAGAATTGATGAGCATCATGAAAAGGGCCGAGGAGCTTCAAGAAAAGATCAACACAATTTTTGAAGAAGCCTATGAAGCTCTTAAAATAGCCAACATTACCTTGGGTGTAAATCAGGTCTATGAAGTGGCCTGTTCCATTCCCCTTATGGAAGAATTTGATATACTGCATAAAAGCGTTATGGGGGTGGAAATCCCGAAAATAATTTACGAGAAAAAGCCCTTAGAGCACTATTACAGTTTTTACCATACAAATACCGCCTTGGATATAGCAGTAACCAGGTTTTACGAAGTAAAATACCTTTTACTGGAGCTTGCCGAGATAGAAGACTCCATATATAAACTTGCAGTAGAAATAAAAAAGACGCAAAAAAGGGCTAATGCCTTGAAGAATATACAAATACCCAGGTACGAGAAAATTGTAAAATTTATTTCAGAGGTACTGGAGGAAAAAGAGAGGGAAGATTTTTTCCGTTTAAAGACTTTAAAAAAGAAATTAAAAAGAAGGGTCAAAAGTTAACCCTTCCTTTTACTTTTAAGGGGTTTTAAAGCTCTGTCCAGAATACCGAGAGCGTACGCGATAAATACTCCGTAGTTTACCACCGGGATATTTTTTTCTTTTAATACCGAAAGCCTGTAAAGCATCTCTTTTCTATTGATCATACAACCGCCGCAGTGTATTACCAGTTTGTAATCCTCCAGGTTTTCGGGAAAGGTGAAGCCGGAAGACCAGGAAAAAGAAAACTCTTTTTTGGTGATTTCCCTTAATAACTTAGGGATTTTTACGGTGCCGATGTCATCTTCCTGCCGGTGGTGGGTACAGGCTTCTGAAATCAATACCTTGTCCCCATTTTCTAAATTTTTAATAGCTTTTGTCCCATCAACCAGTTGTTCCAGGTCCCCTTTATAACGGGCAAATAATATGGAAAAGGAAGTGAGCGGTATGTCTTCGGGGGTTATTTCGGCTACCTTCTTGAAGGCCTGGGAGTCAGTCACCACCAATTTAGGTTTTTGTTTTAACGAGTTTAAAGCTATATTAAGTTCGCTTTCTTTTGTCACCACAGCTATACAGCCGCTATCTAAAAGTTCTCTTATAGTCTGCTGCTGGGGCAAAATAAGCCTTCCCTTCGGAGCTGCTTTATCGATGGGGACTACCAGGACTGCCACATCACCGGGGTTTAAAAGGTCTGAAATTAAGGGGACATCGGTAAAACTGCCGGGAGCCTTATTTATTATCTGCCTTTTTAGTTCTTCTATTCCTTCCCTTTTGAAGGCCGAGACCTCAAGAAGGGGAAATCCCAGTAAATCCTCCCATTTCTTTTTTTCTTCCCGTTTGTAATTGGTTGAATCCTTTTTATTCACCACACCTACTACTGGGATGTTTTTTTCTTTTATTTTAGAGAGTATCTCAAAATCATAGTCCGATACCCCGGTTTCTCCATCTATAACAAGAATCGCCACATCGGTTTTATTTAAAACCTGATAGGTCTTTTTTACCCTGAGTTCTCCAAGGGCACCTTCATCATCGATTCCCGCTGTGTCTATTATTACCACCGGCCCAATAGGTAAAAGCTCCATAGCTTTAAATACCGGGTCAGTGGTTGTGCCCGCAACAGGGGAGACAAGGGCTATTTCCTGATTTGTGATGGCATTTATTAGACTGGATTTTCCGGCATTTCTTCTTCCAAAAATAGCAATGTGCAGCCTGCTTGCGAGAGGCGTAGAGTTTAAACTGTTTTCGGGCAAAGACAAAATTGTTACCCCCTTCACAATGTATTCTTTACAGAATTATACCATAGATTTAGAAAAAAAGGGATTTAATTTATTACACCATTATATATTAAAATGTTATAATAAATAAAGGAAAAAATTTGGCTGGGGTGAAATAATGTTAATTCAAATTGCGGAGCTTTTTAAAGGCTTCAGGTTTATGGACCTTCTGGATATAGCTCTGGTGGCTTATGTTTCTTACAAAGCCCTTCAGCTTATCAGGGGGACCCGTGCGGTTCAATTAATAAGAGGACTTGTCCTTTTCATAGTTTTTACAAAAGTGAGCGAATGGCTGGGGCTTTATACCATCAACTGGATTTTGAAAAATGCCATGACAGTAGGTGCTATTGCTTTGCTCGTAGTTTTTCAACCCGAACTGAGGAGGGCTCTGGAACAGCTGGGTAGGAGCAGATTTTTTTCCGGAACAATGTTTGGGTGGGGCGAGAAAGAAATTCTCCGCTTGATAGATTCGGTTGCCGAAGCCTGTGAGGAGCTTTCAAAAAATAAAATAGGAGCTCTAATGGTTCTGGAAGGACAAACGGGTTTAAATGAATACATCGAAACGGGTGTAATCATAGGTGGGCAGGTAAGCCCCGAGCTTTTGATAAATATTTTTATTCCCAATACCCCACTGCATGACGGTGCGGTGATTATTAGAAACGATAAAATAATGGCAGCCTCCTGTTACCTCCCCCTGACTGAGAATCCTAACTTGAGTAAAGAGCTGGGTACCAGGCACAGAGCAGGCCTTGGAATTACCGAACAGTCGGATGCCGTAGCGGTTATAGTATCCGAGGAAACGGGGGTAATTTCCGTGGCAAGGGAAGGAAAACTCAGCAGGTATTTAGATATTAAAACCTTAAAGAGCATGTTAAAAGAAATCTACCAGGTAGGTGAAAAGAAGGGAAATCTGTGGAACTGGAGGAAGACTAATGCGTAGTATTTTATCGAACGATTTTATTTTAAAAGTTTTGTCCGTACTGGCAGCCCTGCTCATGTGGATGTATGTGATGAACGAGCAGAACCCTCAGGTTACTTATATTATAAAAAATGTTCCTATTAAATTTGTAAATCTGGACACGGAAAGATACGTAATAAAAGGAGAGGGTAAATATTTTGTAAATGTGAAAATAAAAGCCCGGAGGAGCATGGTAGTAGGGATTAAGCCGGAAGATATAAATGCTCAGGTGAACCTCCAGGGAAGGACCGAAGGGGATAATCTGCTCCCCGTTAATGTGACGGTGCCTAATTTTTTAGAACTTATAGATTTTACCCCTCGGGAAGTCCTTATTTCGCTGGATAAGGTTGTAGAAAGTCAAATAAATGTTTCGGCAAATATAAAAGGGGTTCCGGCTGATGGCTTTGTGGCCAAAACTCCTTTGATAAAACCGGAAACCGTTGTAGTTAGAGGGCCTAAAAGCGTTGTAGACACTGTAAAAAGTGCGGTAGTAGAAGTCGACATATCAGGGAAAAACTCTCCCGTCCTGTCAAAATTACCTGTAAAAATCCTGGATGATAAAGGTGCAGAGCAAAAAGACATCATCATAAGACCCGAGACGGTTGAGTTAACCGTGCCCATAGTAAAGGCAGCTACCGTTTCTTTAAAACCTGCGATAGCGGGGAACCCGCCTTCGGGATATGTGTTAAAAAATCTTAAAATAGAACCGGAAAATTTAATCATTACCGGAAAGGATGAAATTATAAGTAATCTTTTAGAGCTAACCACAAAACCGGTGGATATAAGCGAGATAACCACGGATACGGTTGTGGAAACGCATATAGTATTTCCCGATGGAGTAATGCCCGTGGATGAGACAATGAAAAAGGCAAGGATAACGATATCCGTGGAAAAGGCCGTATCAAAAGAAATATATTATAACACCGAAGATCTGGAAGTAAGAAACCTCCTGGAGGGAGCTCAGGTCTTACTGGAAGAAAAAGGATTTATATTGACAGTTTTGGGACCCGAGAGTATGATAGAAAAAGTGGGCAAGACAGACATTCGCTTGTACGTTGATCTTTCCGGTTTATCCGAAGGTAAACATGAAGTCAGGATAAAAGCGGAAGCCTCGACTCCCTATGCTGTAGAAAAAATAGAACCTTCCAGTATAAAAGTTACTATTACAAAACTATAAATAATTTTTATTGATAGGAAAGGAGAAATTTATGGGCAGGCTTTTTGGAACCGACGGTGTAAGGGGAATAGCCAATAAAGAGCTTACACCGGAACTTGCTTTTAATCTGGGAAGAGCAGCTGCAAAGGTGCTTTCAAAATTTCATAAAAAACCTTTATTCGTCATAGGGAAAGATACGAGAATTTCGGGCGATATGCTGGAAGCGGCCGTTATTGCAGGACTTTGCTCCTCCGGGGCTGATGTGATAAAAGCGGGTATAGTTCCAACACCTGCGGTAGCTTACCTTACCAGGCATTTTAAAGCGGATTCGGGTGTGGTGGTATCTGCTTCTCACAATCCCATGGAGTACAACGGTATAAAGTTTTTTGACAGTCGGGGGTATAAACTTCCCGATGAATTGGAAGACGAAATTGAAGGCATAATAAACGGCGCTGATTTTAAGGAAAACCTGCCTTCAGGTGCCGAAGTAGGGAGGGTAATTGAAGAAGACGGAATTTCCCTGTATGTAAATTACGTAACTTCTTTATTTGAGGCAAATTACTTTAAGGATTTTAAAATAGCGCTGGATTGTGCCAACGGAGCGGCCTTTAAAGCAGCCCCCCTTGTTTTTGAAAAACTTGGAGCAAAGGTTTCGGTTATAAATAACGAACCCGATGGGTGCAATATTAATGTAAAATGCGGATCAACTCATCCCGAAGCTCTTTCCGAATTTATTAAGGGAAAGGAATTCGATATAGGCTTTACCTTTGATGGAGATGCGGATAGGCTAATTGCAGTAGATGAAAACGGGGAAGTTGTAGATGGCGATCATATAATGGCGATATGGGGTGTTTGTCTAAAAGAAAAGGGAAAGCTTTTTAAAGATACGGTTGTAGCTACTATTATGAGCAATATGGGTCTTGAAGTAGCTTTAAAAAAAATGGGAATTAAAATGGTAAGGACAAAAGTTGGAGACAGATACGTGATGGAAGAAATTTTAAAGAATGGATATAATTTCGGAGGAGAGCAATCGGGGCACATTATTTTTTTAGATCATAATACCACCGGAGATGGCATAATTACAGCAGTTAACCTTTTGGCCGTATTAAAAGAAAAAAATAAGAAGCTTTCCGAGTTAAAAAACATAATGCAGGTCTTTCCTCAGGTGCTCATTAATGTCAAGGTCAGGAGCAAGGATGGATTTGAGACAAATACTGAAATAAAAAAGGAGATTGAAAGGGCAGAGAGGGAGCTTGGGGAAAACGGGAGAATAGTAGTAAGGCCTTCAGGTACCGAACCCTTAATTCGGGTAATGGTAGAAGGAGAAAGAAAGGATACAATCGAGAATATTGCAAAAAGGGTAGCGGAAGTTATCCAAAAGGCTTTGAGCTGAATAAATTAAAATATATAAGGATTTTTTAAAGGGGGTGATGATCTTCAAAAGGTTATTAATTTAAAAATTTAAAGGTGAGCAGAAGAAAAATCAAAAAGCGCCTGAGCTTGAAAGGAATTTTCCTTTTAAGCTGACGAGGATGGGGTTTATCGAGAATTCGGCGGGTGCCCCACGGAGCCTGCCCTCCGAAGGAAGCCTACAAAACCGGCAAGCGATTGCCGGGACAAAAGGGCTTTCAGGCAGAAAGAATCTTTTTAAAATGAACCTTGAAAAGTAAATGATTTTTAGAAAGGCAGGAAGTAAGATGTGCGGTATAGTTGGATATATTGGAGATAAAATGGCCGCTCCATTTTTGATTGATGGCTTAAAAAGGCTTGAATACAGAGGGTACGATTCGGCGGGTATCGCCGTTATAGATTCTGCTGATTTAAAGGTGGTAAAAAGCGAAGGAAAAATTAAGATTCTTGAAGAAAAGCTGGAAGGAGAACTGCCAAAGGGGAGCCTGGGTATAGGACATACCCGCTGGGCTACTCACGGTAAACCTTCCGATGTTAATGCCCATCCCCATGAAGACTGCACGGGGGATTTTATCGTTGTTCACAACGGGATTATAGAAAATTACTTAGAGATAAAGGAATGGCTTGAAGAACAGGGGCATAAATTCAAGTCAGAAACGGATACGGAGGTTATCCCCCATTTAATAGAGCATTATTACAATGGCGACCTTTTTGAGACAGTAAAAAAAGTAGTCAACATACTAAAGGGATCCTTTGCCCTTGGCGTTATTACAAAGAGGGAACCCGACTGCATAATAGCAGCAAGAAAATCAAGCCCCCTTATAGTAGGTATAGGTGAAGGGGAAAACTATATTGCTTCCGATATCCCTGCAATTTTACAGCACACCAGAAAGGTTTACATTTTAGAAGATGAGGAAATGGCTAAAATAACAAAAGAGAGCATAAACTTTTGCAAATTTAATGGCGAGAAAGTAGAAAAGGAAATATTTGAAGTAAAATGGGATGCGGTGGCAGCGGAAAAGGGCGGGTATGCCCATTTCATGCTAAAAGAAATCCACGAACAACCAAGGGCTTTTAAGGATACATTAACGGGAAGACTCAATCTTGAAAAACATGAAGTAAAACTGGATGATATAAAGATAACGAGGGATGAGCTGGAGAAAATTGAAAAAATATTCATCGTAGCCTGCGGCACTGCATATCATGCAGGAGTAGTAGGAAAATACATTATAGAAAAACTCTGCAAAATCCCGGTGGAAGTGGATATAGCTTCGGAATTTAGATACAGAGAGCCCATGATGGATGAAAATACCCTGGTGATAATCATAAGCCAATCCGGAGAAACAGCCGACACATTAGCAGCCCTTAGAGAAGCAAAAAATAAAGGATCAAGGGTAATTGCAATTACAAACGTAGTGGGAAGCTCCGTTGCAAGAGAAGCCGATGATGTGTTGTACACCTGGGCGGGACCGGAAATCGCCGTTGCCTCCACAAAGGCTTACAGCACCCAGCTTATAGCTCTTACTTTAATTGCTCTTCGCTTTGCAAAAGAACTGGGCACAATTTCCGATGAATTATTTGACGAAATAGCTGTTGAGCTTAAGAAACTTCCTGAAAAAGCCGACCTTTTATTAACCAAGGAAGAAGAGATAAAGAAACTTGCAGAAAGATACTCCCAGGTGGAGCACCTTTTCTACATCGGAAGGGGACTTGACTATGCCGTAGCCCTGGAAGGTGCATTGAAGCTGAAGGAAATATCCTATATTCACGCAGAAGCCTATGCAGCAGGGGAATTAAAACACGGAACCCTCGCATTGATAGTAAACGGCACTCCGGTAATTGCCCTTGCTACTCAGGAACATTTGTTTGAAAAGACCTTGAGCAATATAAAGGAAGTTAAAGCAAGGGAAGCCGTTGTTATAGGGTTTGCAAAAGAGGGCAATGAAGAAATCAAAAAATCAGTAGACCACGTTTTCTATATCCCCAAAACCCATCCCATGCTAATGCCCATTTTAACCGTAATACCCCTTCAGCTTTTTGCATACCATGCGGCTGTGGCAAGGGGTACCGATGTGGATAAACCGCGAAACCTGGCAAAAAGCGTAACTGTTGAATAAAAATAAGGGATAAGTGGTGAAGCTGTTGTATATTTCATTTAAATCTTTTCCCTGTGTGAAAAAAGTGGTTCCGTTGAGTGAGTGTTGAGGGAAAAGGATAGATTAAGAGATAAGGATAAAGGGTAAAGGAATAACGAAGGGATAAGTGGTAAGGCCTTGAAAAATCAAGGTTTACGCCACTTATCCCTTTTTCCTTTTGTCCTTGAACCTGCCCCATTTGGAAAGACTTTTTTCGCACAGAGTAGAGCATACATTGGGAAATTTTAGTAGAAATATAGCTTAATTACGGAAAAACTTTATTACCTTCCAGAAAATGCCATGTAGATTTTATGCGGGTTTGAGGGATTGGAAATGGAAAGGGTTTTTTTTAAATCAACAATTGGTTAGATTAAATCTTACCTTCTTTCATTAAATAATAAATTACATTTTGAAGCTCTGCTTGAACTTTTTTATATTCTATTCTCTTCCATTCTTTCAATAGGGGTATAAATCTGGCATTCTTCGTATTCTTGATCTTTTCGATTAAAAGAAGTATCATGCCTCGATTTCTATCTTTTAATTCATACACAAAACTATAATCTTGATCTTCCAAAATCTCTGTGAGTTTACTTAACAATTCATTTGCGTAAGTTTCACGTTCAATTTCCCAACCTTTCTCCGTAAAGATAAGCATTGGAAGTTTCCCACTGTACTCAATATCAAGATAACCTGACTTTATCAGCCAGTCAATCCGTTTTGTTATTTCCTCCAGCGTAAGTCCACAGTAATATCCGTAAGAAGGACACTTGTCCAAACCATACTCTAAAACTTTTTTATCTTTTGAACCCTTGAGGATTTTTGCCAGCATACTGCGTCCACCTATTCCAATTAGTTCATCTGCTGCACGAAGTATAACCTTAATTTCTTCATCACTTAAGCTCTTAATCCCACCACTATTAAGTTTATATCTTACTTTTTGTCTGCTTCTGTTCATAATAATACCCCTATTTTTTAAAATATATCTTTATTTCCGCCATTCTCGTCACGGTCTTTAGACAAATATACTGAGAAAATGGAAAGTCGCTTTGCTTCTGCATTATTTAACTTTTGAAACTATTAAGATATCCCCAACACCACGATTTTTCAAGTCATTAAATACATTTAACCAGAAAATTGCAGATTCACTTTCTCCAATCCAGATTCCGAGTTTATATCCGAATGTATTAATGCCAAGAACTGTATAGGCTGCTTTATTTATTATTCTTCCATCTTGCCGGACTTTAAAGTGAATAGCATCAAAATAAACTATTGGAATATACTCTTTCTAAAGATTTTGCTTGCCATTCGGTAATTTGAGGCATGATTTTATCGGTAATTTTACTAACTAAAGCCGGGGAAACATCGATACCGTAAATATCCTTCATTTGTGCTTCAATATCCCTATTGGACATACCCTGGCTTACGTTGAGATTATTTGGTCTTCAAGTTCATTAGCTGTTGTTTAGTATTTCTTAAAAACTTGCGGTTCAAATTCCCCGTTTCTATCCCGAGGAATTTCAATTTCTGTAGAGCCTAAACGAGTTTTTAAAGTTTTTTTACTGTAGCCATAGCCATTTCGGCTATTACCTGAGTTTTTACCTTTAAGGTCATATTTCTCATAACCCAAATGGAGTTCTAATTCAGCTTCTAATAATTGCTGGATAGTATCGCTGAAAATGTTCTTTAATGCTTCGTAAATATCTTCAATGCTTTTACATTGAATGGCCAGATCTTATACCGTCAGATTATCAAGGTTTTGCATAAGCGATCATCTCCTTATTGGTATTATTTACCACTTACACAAAAACTTATACATTCTCATTTATTTATTAAAATTGTCTTTATAATGCTATTCGAAATTTGCTATAAGTTTGATGACAAATTCAGCTCCTTCACCTTTTTTACTGTAAGCTTCAATCTCTCCATGGTGCATGAGAATTATCTCTTTTGCTATGGATAAGCCAAGACCTCCTACTCCTTTTTTTGTATTGGTGCTAAAAAATCTATTAAATATATAAGGCAAATCTGCCTCATCAATTCCTTCACCATCATCCTTGATAGATATTTTAATAAGATCATTTTCTTTTTTGTATTCAATATAGATATTCCCTGATTCATTTGTATGATGAATTGCATTTACTATAATATTGCTGAAAGCTCTTTTTAAAAGCTCCCTATCACCTTTTATACTAACATTTTCAGTAAATGACCAAAACTTTCTATTTTCTTTAATTATATTTACTTCATTGATAATCTCATCAAAAAGTTCCTTTAAATCTATTGTTTGAATCTTTAATTGAATAACACCGGATTGTAGTTTTGATAGTTCAAGTATTTCATTTATGAGTTTACTTAAGTGTTCAGATTCTTCAATAATTGAATAGGAGTATTCCTTTACACCTTCTTCATCTAAAATCCCATCGTAAATGGCCTCAGCATAGCTTTTTATGATGCTAAGAGGAGTTCGTAATTCATGGGTTATATTAGCTATAAAATCCCTTTTAAGCTTTTCTGTTTTTAAAAGATTTTGAGCCATATGATTGATTGTTTTTGCAAGCTCACCAATTTCATCTTTGTTTTTAACATCAATTTTAATATCATAATTCCCCTTTGATATAGCCTTCGCAGCTTCATTGATTTTAAGAATAGGTTTTGTGAATGAACTGCTCAGCACATATGCACCAATAACTGAAGCTAAAAGGGCTGCAAAAAAAAGTATAAATATCTGATTTTTGATATTTTGAACATCATTTTGGACGTCGCGTAAAGGAATATGAATAAATATTGCTGCTATAATTTTATTGTTGTCAATTATAGGCATTCCTAATGTACTAAGCGTGCTCCTTTGAAAGTTTTTCTGGTCAGTTTGATATACTATTTTTCCCGATAAAACATCTAAAATTATTTGCCTTTCAATGTTACTTGTTCTTCCATGCATGAACCTGCCGTAAGATTCTATCAATTCGCCATTTGAATCGTATATTGATACCCTTCCATTAATAATATTAGCTATCTCATTTGCTTCACTCGAATAATCAAGGTTATTTATAAATTTATCAGAAATTTCTTTTGCATATTGTATCATTTTACTCTTTAAATTTGCTTTAAACCCACTCGTAATGATATTGCCTTGTAAAAAAAAATTTAATCCTAACATAAATAAAAGTAAAATCATTGTGTAAATCAATAGTTTAAAACTTATCTTTTTCATTTTTTCACCTCAAACTTATATCCATAACCTCTTACTGTTTTAATGTAATCTCTGACCTCTCCAAGCTTCTCTCTGAGGTTTTTAATATGTGTATCCACGGTTCTAAAATCACCATAATATTCATAACCCCATACTCCATTGAGAATCTGTTCTCTTGAAAGAGCAATGTTTTGTCTTTCATATAGATACAATAAAAGCTCGTATTCTTTTTGAGTTAGATTCACTCTTTGACCTTTTACATATACCTCCCGTGCTGCTTTATCAATAAATAAAATATCATCATGTTTATCTTTTCTTGTTCTTTTCATTATTGCCTTTACCCGTGCAACAATTTCCTTGGGGCTAACCGGTTTGACAACGTAATCATCGGCACCTAATTCAAAACCAAATATCTTATCGTCATCTTCTCCCCGGGCTGTTAGCATAATAACAGGTGTATCATCTTTTTTTCTTATTTCTCTCAATACACTCCAACCGTCTTTTTGAGGCAACATTACATCTAAAATGACTACTGAGTAAATTAAAGGTTGAAATTTTTCAATTGCTTCATTTCCATCCGATGCTTCTTCTACTTCAAATCCTTCTTTTTCAAGATATAACTTTATTACCCTTCTAATTTTTTCTTCATCTTCCACCAGTAATATTTTCAAATAGATTTCACCCCTTGAGACTCTTACGTTTGAGTTAAAAAGAATGTACTAAATTAATTTTAGCAAAAGTTTAAAAAAAAATCCTTATTTGTTTCAATTATTTTTTCTTAACAGTAACTACACAATTTCTTCATTTGGTTTTCATACAACCCCCGTATATTTATAGTTGTAAAACAAATTTTTTTGGAGGTGTTTTTAATGAAAAAACAAATAGCTTTTTTGATTCTTGTGGTAGTTTTATTGGCAAGCACTGTAGCTTTTGCCGCAACTACTACTTCCCCAGCTAATTTATCTTCAGGTGTCCCTGTTTCAACTCTGAATTTGGCAAGAGGTTATGGTGCACAATTTATGTCATCAATTGTAGCAAAACTTACTGGTTTAAAAACTGAGGATGTATTGGCATTAAGAGCTCAGGGCCAGACTTTTTACCAGATAGCTGTTTCAAAAGGCGTAACAGTAGAAAATTTTAAAGAAGCAGTGTATAAGGAAAAGGCTTCTTTAGTTGACCAAAAAGTAAAAGAAGGAATATTTACAAAAGAGCAAGCTGATGAAATTAAAGCAAATTTGAAATCAAGAATCGATAATTGCAATGGCCAGGGTTATACGAACAGGCCTCAATCCGGACTGGGTTTGTTTGGAAAAGGTGGAGGCATTGGTAATAGAACCGGACAGGGTCAAGGTATGAGGGGCTTTTGGAAGTAGTAAAAATTTTAAAGGCTTGGCAGGGTGATAAACCCTGCTAAGCCTATTTTAAGAAAGGAGAGATAACTTTGAATAAAGCAAGGGTTAAAAATGAAAAAATTAATTATTTTAGGCTTTTTACGCAAATATCATTTTTTATTATTGTTTTAATAACCGTAATAATACACTCCTTGGACGAAAAGGGAATTACAATAAATTTACCCTTTTTCGCCTATGCTTCCTTGCACAGTATATGTCCTTTCGGCGGAATTGTTTCAGTGTATAAATTTGTTACAGAGGGAGCCTTTGTTCAAAAAATACACGAATCTTCTTTTGTAATTTTAATGATAGTTATAATACTTTCCATATTATTTGGTTCTGTTTTTTGCGGTTTTATTTGTCCTTTCGGTTCGGTACAAGAATGGATAGGTAAGGTTGGGAAAAGGGTTTTAGGGAAAAAGTTTAACAGAATTATTCCTTCAAATTACGATAAGTTTTTAAGGTATTTTAGATTTGCAGTGCTGTTATGGATTCTATATGTTACAGCAAAAACGGGCACCTTGGTTTTTGCGGATTTTGATCCTTATAATGCATTGTTTACCTTTTGGACAGGGGAAGTGGCAATACAGAGTTTAATTTTTCTTGGAGTAGTAGTAATCCTTTCTTTTTTTATTGAAAGACCTTTTTGCAAATATTTTTGTCCTCTTGGTGCTTTTATCGGGTTGTTTAATTTTATAAGAATATTTAAGGTTAAAAGAGTTCCCGCTTCGTGCATATCATGCAAAAAATGTAGTAATGTCTGCCCGATGAATATAGATGTGCATAAAAAAGAGATTATTAATGATCCTCAATGCATAACATGTTTGCAATGTTCCTCTGAAATTAGTTGTCCTGTAGAAAATACGGTAATATTTGAAACCAAGAGGAGGTGATAATTATGAAAATAAAAATTAAACATTTAGTAGTGATAATATTATTAATTGTTTTTGGCGGTATAGCCATAAGTAATTATGCAGGGTTATGGAAAACTCAATCAGATAAAATCCCCAAAAAAGTATTTTCATTTGATGGACAGGAGATTTATGACCCAACGGATATTAAAGGATCTTATACCTTTAGTGATGTTAGTAAATTTTTTGATATACCTTTGGAAGATTTAGCAAAAGCCTTTGGTTTGAATGGTTCTGTTGCTGAAAATTTTAAGTGTAAAGATGTAAAGACTATAAAAACAGTGTCCCAGGGTGCCACCCTAAGTATGGATTCGGTTAGATATTTTGTTATATTTTACAAAGGAATAAAAGCGGATTTAAAAGAAGATGTATATTTACCGGCTCCGGCAAAAGAAATAATAATTAATAAAGGGACACCGCTAAAAGAACAAATAGAATATTTGGACAAACACTTAATCGGCATTGAATGGTGATTTTTTAATTAATTATCAAATTTTTAAATTATAACCCTTTTTTAGGAAATGTTATTTTCATATTATAAATAAAAATAGAATTTAAAGAACATTTTCAAAAGCGATTGATTGCGAATGTGTTGAGGTACAATCAGTTACTGAAATGCCGGATTACGGAGTTTCCACCGCAATGTTTAAAGACCCTTTCGGATATATATGGATGCTGAGTCAAATACAGGATAAATAAAAGAGATTATATAGTTGCCTTATAATAAAAAACCGCAGACATATAAATAATCATACTCGCTATAATATTCAATGTTATTACATTACTTGCTAATTCACTGTATTCCTCGGATAAATATTTACTTACGATTATCGGCATTACCAGTGCCGGTGGTGTAACAAGAAAGGTGAAAAAGGCATGGTTGAAAACAGGATCAGTAGAAATTAGTTTATCTATGACAGTATATTTAAAAAAATAACCGGTAGAAAAAATTATACTCATTCTTATTAGAATAAGCTTTAATGAATCTTTAATGTAATTTAAATTAAAAGAAATGTTATAACCAAGAACAATTAGAATTAATGGGGTAGTAAGGGATGATAGGGATTCGATTGTTGAAAAGATACCCTTATAGATAACATTAGAGGCTAAAAGGGTATCTATATTTAATTTATTTAGAAGGATTCCGGACATTACACCAATAATTATAGGACTTATAAGGGTTTTCAGGCTTTCTTTTAAAGAAGGTCTTTGTTTTTTGAAAACGAATTGTAAAAATGAACAAAGAAGTATCCATAAATATATTTCATGTCCCACGCTAAAAAGGGTAAATTTGCCGAGGTGCTGAACATCATACACCGCAAGGAAAAATGGAATACCGATGAATCCTGCAGCGCAACCGGTGCTGATAAATAGCACCAGGGGGTGAGAAAGCAATTTAAATCTATTAACAATTATTGCAGCGGTTAAAAAAATAATTTCCATTAGAATCACCAGTAAAAAAAGTAAGAAGTGTTCGTTTTTTATTTCCATAGTCATAAAAGAAGAAAATAATAGACAGGGCAGGGAGATATTTATAATAAATTCTTTAATATCGTTTATTGTGGAAGTTTTAAAAACACCTGTGATTCTGAAAAATTTTCCCAGCCCCAGCAAGATAATTAAATGGATCATTTTTGCAAATATATTGCTCAAAATAAGTCCTCCTCCGACAAATATCTTAATTATTTATTATACCAGACCAGTTAATTTCTAAAGTACAATTTTTGAAATTCTGTCAGTAGTATAAAAAATGGGGAATTTATTGATGCTGACACTAAAGCTAAGCCTAATATGAATGGGGGATTAGATTGATAATGCAGGAATCACTGGCGGGGCCGGGGTTACAATTGGGCAAATATGATGAAAAATGGCAGGGGAGGAGTTTTTATGTATCCTAATTATCGAATATCCGTAGAAATCATTTTGTTGCATGAAGGAAAGGTTCTTTTGACCAAACGTGCACCGCATTGTAAGGTTGCTCCAAACGTCTGGAATGTTCCAGCAGGAAAAATAAAATACGATGAAATTCCCATTCAAGGTATGTATCGAGAAGCAAAAGAGGAAATCAATTTGGATGTGGAATTGCTGGAAGAATTATCGGTAAGGAACTTTAAAGGTAAAAGTGGGGATGAAGATATATACCGCGTCGTGTTTACATACCTTGTCAAACCTAAAAACAATGATATTTCTTTGCTCAAACTGAACGATGAACACTCAGAGTTAGCCTGGATTACGAAAGAAGATTTAAATAATCCAAGATATGAAACGCTCCACCCCGATATACGAAATATTCTTTTAACGAAGTGTTTAAGTAAAGATGAATAAAGAGATGGTATAAAACTAAATAATTCTAATGTTTTATAAAGGGAAAAGGCTGCTTGGTATAGGGGTGATACACCCTGCTTGGAGTATACAAGCAGCCTTTTATATTTATTTCAATGATAAATTTAGAAATGCAATTTATTAATTTTCAAAATGAAATAAATTAGAAATTAAATGAAATAACAATATTCTATAAAGCAGATAAATGGGAATATTTTAAAATGGCATAATTATTGCTATAGTTTATATTTTGGGATATTTTAAAAATTAAAATTAAGAGAGGAGGTATATTAATGAAACTTAGAAGGCTGTTTGCTGCTATCCTTGTTTTGTCTTTCGTGTTAATGTCTTTTACAACAGTATCCTTAGTATCGGACAAGGCAAAAGCAATGGCAAGCCCCATTGCAACGGTATCCAAAACATCGGATGCTGTAAAAGCTACATTTAACCCTCAAACAGTAATCGTGGATGGTAAAAAGTTCAGGGTCGAAGCCTATAATATCGATGGATACAACTACTTTAAGCTCAGGGATATTGCTCAGCTGCTGAACGGGACGAAATCGCAGTTCAATGTTAGCGGTGATGCTGGTGCGAAAACCGTGTTTGCAACCCTTAGTGAGTCTTATCAATCTGCGGGAAACGAACTAAAAATTGGTAAGGATAATTCAAACTCATGTGTTCATAGTTCATGGAAATTAGTGGTCAACGGACTTGATATTGATGTTAATAAATATATTATAGGTGGGTATCACTTCTTTAAACTGCGCGATTTAGGAACTGCTTTCGGTTTTGCCGTAGCATATGATAGTAGCACTAATTCTACCGTTATTACAAGTGGTAAGGTAAGTTTGGTATTCAATGATAAAGATTATACTATAAAGACGGTTACCTTTGGCGATAAGACCATAACTTACCGTGCGTATGAAAACATCATTTATGTTTCAAATCCTGTAGATGCTAATTATCAAATTATGAATGTATACATACCTGAAGAGTATTTTGAAGGAAAAAATATAGGAAGCTATAACGCCGCAAATGCACCTATCTTTTTACCAAACAAGGTGGGCGGTTACATGCCTGCAAAGCCAGATAGCCCGGGATTTAAACAGGATGGAAGTCCGAATGCATCTCTAATAGCTCTTTCAAAAGGGTATGTGGTAGCGTCACCGGGTGCACGCGGTAGAACCCTGAAAGCTGAAAATGGCATGAATACAGGGAAAGCACCTGCTTGTATTGTTGATTTAAAAGCAGCCGTAAGATACCTTCGTTATAATGACAAGATAATGCCCGGTAGTGCGGAAAGAATAATCTCTAACGGCACAAGTGCAGGTGGAGCTATTTCCTCACTGCTGGGAGCAACTGGTAATAATGCCGATTATGAGCCTTATTTAGAGGAAATCGGAGCGGCTGCAACGCGAGACGATATTTTTGCAGCTTCCTGCTACTGTCCTATCACAAATCTGGATAATTCTGATACGGCTTATGAATGGGAGTTCAATGGTGTAAATGAGTTTAATTTTGCCGGAAGACAGGGTACTTTAACAGAAGAGCAAATTAAGATTTCTAACCAGTTAAAAGCAATGTTCCCAGCATATGTAAATAGTTTAGGGCTTAAGAAAGCTGACGGTACTCCGCTTACGTTAGATTCAAATGGTAACGGTCCATTTAAAGATTACGTAAAATCCTTCTTAATTGCATCGGCTCAAAAAGCATTAAATAAAGGTGTAAACTTATCAGCTATAGATGCTTTAACAATAAAAGATGGGAAAGTAGTAGATATTGATTTTGAAAAATATATCAAATACATTACCAGGATGAAACCAACCCCCGCTTTTGACGCTTTGGATTTAAGCAGCTGGGAGAATAGCTTATTTGGCACAGCAACTGTAGACAGTCAGCATTTTACAAAGTTCAGCAAGGAAAACAGCACAAAGGATGGAACTCTTGCTGATGCAAAGATAATTAAGATGATGAATCCAATGTACTATATCGGGACTAAAGGGACAACAACTGCTAAATACTGGCGTATACGTCATGGTGCAATGGACAGAGATACTTCTTTTGCCATTCCGGTAATTCTTGCTACAAAACTGCAAAATGAAGGCTATGATGTAGATTTTGAAATACCCTGGGGTGTTGGGCACGGTGGAGATTATGACTTGGAAGAACTCTTTAACTGGATTGAGGAAACGGTGAAAAAAGCGAAATAATGAAAAGAGAGGAGTTGGGGTGGGCATTTTATTCAATACCCACCCCCACTTTATTCTAGCACCTGCAAAAAGAAGAATCGCTGTTTCTAAAAAAAGATAGGCCGAATATGAATGGTGGATTTAGATTGATAAATTCTTACATATAACTTCTCTTATATAATTTGCTAAAAAAACATACATTTCCTTTTTATTTTCCTCATTTAAATTTTCTATAAAAATAGGTTTCTCAATAAATACTTTGATTCTTGCTCTTTTTGGAATCCACTTGCCTGGTGGAAGTACTTTATACGACCCTATTATAGCGATGGGCAGAATAGGCGCCTTTGCTCTAAGAGAAAGAAAGGCAAAACCGGGTTTAAATTCACTGACCTCTTCGTTTATGCTAATGCCACCTTCAGGAAAAATACCTATAACCTTACCTTCTTTTAATAATTCAATTGCTTTTTTTAGGGTTTTTAGATCTTCCTTTTTTTCTTTTACGGGCAGCACCCCAGTAATTTTCAAAATAATGCTTAAAAAGGGTATTTTAAACAAATATGAAGCAGCAAGAAATTTAATATTATAAGGTAATGCCACCATTAAAATCATTGGGTCCAAAATACTTTTATGATTTGATACAACTATAAGAGGGCCTTTTTTGGGGAGATTTTCCTCCCCTATTACTTCGATTTTAGTAAATATCCTAAATAAAAAGCAAAGTATTACCTTTCCCAAAATGTAAAAAAAACTTTTTATTAACTCCATTTATATTCCTCCTGTAAAGTATCTACTTGCAATTATATAATATAGCGATGTTTTTTAAAGGTGCGCTTGGTATGGATGTAAAAGCTATAATTGGAGCAAACAACCACAATCCTCTTGGCGCAGTAAATGATAAAAAAGAATTGCTTGAAAAGGCTTTTGATATAGGAAGAGAAAATGTCAAAGGATGATATTGGCTCGAATATTAAAAATAAAAGAAGGGATAAGTGGTAAATAGAAGGAACGTATATTTTGCACCACTTATCCCTTTTTTTGAATCATAATATGGCCCTGTAAATGCATTTCAATTACTATTTTTTATTCAATAAATTTTCGACATTATACTGTTTATAAAGCTCCTGCATCCACGGGTCGTATTCCTGCTGGAACTTCTGGTTGAAAAGGATATCCCTTATTTTTTCTTTGCTCTTATCAAAACTGGCTTCCTGGGCTTCCTTTTTTTCTTCCACTTTTATGATATGATAACCGTACTGGGTTTTTACCGGAGAACTTATCTCTCCTACTTTTAGAGAAAAAGCCACATCTTCAAATTCCTTTACCATATCTCCCCTGCTGAAAAAGCCCAGATCCCCGCCGTTCTCCTTGGTGGCGGTATCTTTCGAATACTGCTTTGCAAGTTCGGCAAAATCCTGGCCGTTCTTCAATTTAGCCGATATTTCGTTAGCAAGCTTTTCATCATCCACTAATATATGGCGGGCTCTTACTTGCTCCTTTTGAGCAAATTCATCTTTATGCTCGTTAAAATAGGATTTCATTTCTTCTTCGGTGATATTGATTCTTGGAGCAATAAGCTTTTTCGTCTTTATACTCATGGCCAGATTCTTTTTATACTCTTCGAAGGAATAACCACCCATAGCTAAGTTTTGTTTAAAAGCGGTTTCACC
The DNA here is from genome assembly GCF_049723235.1 of Thermovenabulum sp. Taxonomy (NCBI): domain Bacteria; kingdom Bacillati; phylum Bacillota; class Clostridia; order Thermosediminibacterales; family Thermosediminibacteraceae; genus Thermovenabulum; species Thermovenabulum sp. The sequence goes on from NZ_JBNARB010000022.1 coordinate 32,903, forward strand.
GCCATAGGCTTCATATATTTTTTCCAGTTCTTTATTAATATCTTCTTCGGTAACGGTGATGTTCTGCTTTTTGGCTTCCAAATCAATAATTTTTTGAGAAATTAAATAATCTAAGGCTTCTTCTCCGATGGTTTTTACCATTAGATCGTATAGTTCATCCTTGCTTATAGCTTCTCCGTTTACCTTTGCCACTGCTTCGCTTTTCTTTTCACTGCAACCGGCAATTAGACCTATTATCAGGGTAGCGATTATTAGAATAATCGCTGCTTTTTTAAGGAACAAATTTTTCATTTATATTCACGCTCCATATTTTGAATTTTAAAAACCACATATTTATAATATTAACAGAAAGTAGCGGTTTTTTCTATATGTAAATGTATGGAGCTTTTTGCTTTGTACCATTTTTTTAATTTCTATCACAAATTTATTGCAG
>NZ_JBNARB010000023.1:0-32875 GCF_049723235.1 Thermovenabulum sp.
ATTTTATCGTTTTTTGTTCAATCCTTTCGATAAGTTTTTGCAAATTATTCCACAGTTCATCGGCTACTTTTTTATAGGTTTCTATCCCCATCCCGTAGGGATCCTCTATGTCGTCAAATTCTCCCTCATTTATAAATTCTGTCAGAACAAAAACCCTGCCTTTTAATTTGGGAAAATTATTAAGTATATAATCCCTCTGGCTTTTCGTCATTGTTAGAATGAGATCCGCATTAAGCAAATTCTCCCTGAGCTTTTTAGCCCTGTGGCCGCTCAGGTCTATTCCCCTTTCTTTTAATACCTGGATGGCTTCTGAAGAGGCCGGCATTCCATCTACCGCAGCTATCCCGCAGGAATCTATCTCGATCTTTTTTCCCTTTTCCTCCGCCAGCTTTTTAAATAATGCAGCGGCCATGCTGCTTCTGCACGTATTGCCGGTGCAGACAAATAAAACCTTAAGCATTAAATCCTTTGCCTCCTTTTAAACCGAAATTATTTTATATCCTGAAGCTCTCTTCAACCTGTTCATGACCGCAAGACCCAGTCCTTTTTCGGGTATGCCTTCAGCAAGGATTATATCCATTCCCATCCTGTCAAACCTTCTCAATAAGGAAAACAGGTTTGAAGAAATGGTAAGCGGTGCATCTCTATCCCCTGCTGAAAGAACGTTTCCTTGCAGGTATTCCCCTCTCGTTTGCGCAGTTGCAAGGATACCCACCTTTAAACCCTTTTTCTCAAACTCTAACGCTAATTCTTTTATTTTTTTTACCTGTTCCTTTTTATCCCCCACCACCAGGTATACTTCCGCCCGGGGAGAATAATGCCTGTACTTAAGGCCCGGAGACCTGGGCTTTTCACCCTCTTTTACATTTTCTTCTAAATGCACATGCCCCAGAACCTCTTTTAGTTCTTCCCTGGTAACTCCTCCCGGCCTTAAGATTACCGGTACATTGCCGGTAAGGTCTAATACCGTGGATTCCACTCCGAACTTTGAATGACCACCATCTATTACCGCATCTATCCTCCCCTTCATGTCTTCCATTACATCCTGAGCGTTGGTGGGGCTGGGCTTTCCCGATAAATTTGCGCTGGGCGCTGCTATGGGTACCCCTGATTCCCTGATTAATAGCCTTGCTACTGCATGGTCGGGCATTCTGACCGCCACGGTATCAAGTCCACCCGTAGTTTTATACGGCACCCTGTCGCTTTTTTCAAATATTATCGTAAGAGGGCCGGGCCAGAATTTTTCTATTAATTCATAGGCTTTTGCGGGTACATTTTTGGCGAGCAAAGAAAGTTCTTTAACCTCTTGAATGTGAACTATCAACGGATTATCCTGAGGCCGGTTTTTTGCCCTGTATATCTTCACTGCAGATTCTTCGTCCAAGGCATTGGCACCAAGGCCGTAAACGGTTTCTGTGGGAAAGGCCACAAGTCCCCCTCTTTTTATTATCTCTGCCGCTAATCTAATTTTTTCAATTTCCGGATTGTTTTCATCTACTTTTATGTATAAGGTTTCCATTATTATCCCCTCTTACCTGTACATTAAAACACCGAGCAAGGCTGAGAAAAATATTACCGCTATGGGATTAGCTTTTAATAAGTATATGCCGGCAAAAGTTATTGCAGCAATTGTAAACTCTTTTATTCCAGTAATGGAATTTCTTCCGATATTGATTGCGGCCTGCAATATCAAAGCTATTACCACCGGTCTAATAGCCTGAAAAAAATACTCCACTGCCTTTATTTGGCTCCTGTACTTTTTTATTATGTACGCGAGAAAAAGAATTATTATAAAGGAAGGCATTGCAACCCCCAGTGTGGCAAATGCCGAACCCAAAACCCCTTTCACCTTGTATCCTACGAAGGTAGCTGCATTTACCGAAATAGGCCCTGGCGTTACCTGGGAGATGGCCAGTACATCCATAAATTCCTTGAAATTCAGCCATTTATTTATTTCCACCACTTCTTTTTGAATCAGGGGAAGCATTGCATAGCCCCCTCCGAATCCAAAAAGCCCTACTTTAAAAAAAGCTAAAAAAAGTTTAATATAGTCAAGCATTTTTCTTCATCCTTTTTGCATCTTTATATAACCCTCTAAATACCCCGATAAGTCCAAAAACCAGTATCAAAATCCCGGGATATACGTTTACAAACGTTAGCAAACTTAAGCTCATTATAAAAATAACATAGGATGGGTAATCTTTCAAAGCCTTTTTCCACAATGAAAAGGCGGCAGATAATATCAGTATAAAAATTGATGGATATACCCCTTTTAAAGCTTTATTAAAATAGGTAATTTCTCTTACTTCTCTGTAAAAATAAGCGATAAAAAGGATGGTTAAAAACGAAGGTAGAATGGTCCCAAAAAGGGCAAAAAGCGCTCCCGTCAATCCCCCGAGTTTATAGCCTATGTACACCGAAGTGTTAATTGCCACTGCACCGGGTACTGACTGAGAAACTGCTATAATATCAAGAAACTCTTCTTCCTTCAGCCATTTATTTTTTTCCACCATTTCCACCTTCATCAAAGGGATCATGGCATAACCTCCACCCAAGGTGAAGGCACCTATCTTAAAAAAAGCCATAAACATTTTTACAAAAAAACTTAATCTTCCCCTGAGCATCGCCTACCCCCTAACTTAAAGAAGCTATAATAACCCTGTCCAGCCCGGCGAGATCTTTTTTTACCCTCAGGTTTTCTATGCCCTTTGATTTGAAAATTTTCATTACTTCATAAGCCTGTTTTTCCCCGATTTCAAATATAATAAACCCTCCGGGCTTCAAAAATTTCCTGCTGCCTTCTATTATTTTTCGATAAAAATAAAGCCCATCAGGACCGCCGTTTAAAGCGATCCCGGGCTCATATTTAACGTCTAAGGGTAAATAATTTAATTCTTTTTCAGGAATATACGGAGGATTAGAAACCACTATATCCAAATCCAAAATATTATTTTCAAAATAAGGTTCCCAGAGGTCCCCTTTCAAAAAAACAACCCTATCCTCTACATTATGTCTTTTTGCGTTTTCCCGTGCAACTTCTAAAGATAGCTCCGTAATATCCGAAGCATAACAGAAAACGTTATTCAAATTATAGGCTATGGAAATGGCTATGGCTCCACTCCCCGTACATAAATCCGCAATTTTCACCAAAGAGTCCTTGCCGTAATTGGTCCGTACGATATTTATCGCTTCTTCCACCAGAAGTTCGGTTTCGGGTCGGGGAATAAGAACCCCCTCTTTGACAAAAAAATCTAAGGAATAAAATTCCTTGCTGGTAGTAATATAGGCTACGGGATAATGCCTTTCGCGCAGGGAAATTTTTTTTAAAAAGTTATTGAGTTCATCTTCGGATAACTCGTATTCGGGATAGGAAAAAATAAATTCCCTGTTTTTCGAAATTACATGGGCTAAAATAACTTCCGCATCCAAAAAGGCTGATTCTATTTTCTTTTCCATTAGTAGCTCTCTTCCCCTTTTCAGAGCATCCCGCAACCTCATCGTCAATACCCCTTACTCTTCGGATTGGGCGAGTTTTCTCGCCTGTTCTTCGGCAATTAAGCTCTCTATAATTTCATCCAGTTCTCCATCCAGTATGCTTTCCAGCTTATGCAGGGTAAGTCCAATTCTGTGATCCGTTACCCTGCCTTGAGGGAAATTATAAGTTCGGATTCTTTCACTTCTATCTCCTGTGCCTACCTGGCTCCTCCTGCTTTCTGCAATTTTCTGGTCCTGTTCCTGTTTTTTCATCTCCAGGAGTTTGGCTCTTAATATCTTCATGGCTTTTTCTCTATTTTTTAACTGCGACCTTTCATCCTGGCAGGTAACAACTATGCCCGTAGGAAAATGGGTTATTCTAACCGCCGAATCCGTGGTATTTACCGATTGTCCGCCGTGCCCCGAAGACCTGAATACATCAACCCTTATATCCTGAGGATTAATCTCCACATCCACCTCTTCCGCTTCGGGCAGCACCGCCACGGTGGCGGTGGAAGTATGGATTCTGCCTCCGGCCTCGGTTACCGGTATTCTCTGCACCCTGTGTACCCCGGATTCAAACTTCAATTTGCTGTAAGCCCCTTTTCCTATTATTTCAAAAACCACTTCCTTAAATCCGCCGAGCTCCGTGGGGCTCGTGCTCATCAGCTCTACCTTCCATCCCTGACGTTCCGCGTAGCGGGTATACATTCTGTAAAGGTCTGCTGCAAAAAGGGCCGCTTCTTCTCCTCCGGCTCCTGCTCTGATTTCCATAATTACATCCTTTTCGTCATTAGGATCCTTAGGAAGCAGCATTATCCTCAATTTTTCCTTTAATTCCCTTTCCTTTTCCTCCAATCTGTCCATTTCGGCTCTTAAAAATTCTTCCATTTCTTTATCCTTTTCCGTTTTTAAAAGCTCTTTGGCCTCTTCAATTTCTTTAACTACACTTTTGTATTCTTTATAACAGTTTACTATTTCTTCTAAAGACGCATGTTCCTTGGCAAGAGCCCTCCATTCTTCCTGTTTTGCTATTATCTGAGGGTCGCTGATTTTTTCCGTTAATTCTTCATATCTTTTTAAGAGTCCTTCCAATTTTTCTATCAAAAGTTTTCCCTCCTATATTACGCACTTTAAGGCTTCCAATGCCACTTCTATTTGAGAGTCATCGGGTTGCCTTGTGGTCAAAAGCTGTAACCACATGCCCGGAAGGCTGAAAAGCTTTGCGATTTTAGAATCGCTCCTTCCAGCAAACCTGATAAACTCGTAGGAAATTCCGGCTACCAAAGGAAAAAGCAGAATCCTGGAAATAATTCTAAAAAGAATACCCGGCCATCCCAGAAAAGAAAATAGCAAAATACTCACGATCATTACTATTAATAAAAAACTGGTGCCGCAACGGGGGTGAAGAGTTTTATACTTTTTGGCATTTTCCACCGTTAACGGGTCTCCGTTTTCATAGCAGTGCACCGCCATATGTTCGGCGCCGTGGTATTCAAAAAACCTTTTAATATCCTTCATTATGGAAATTGAAAAAATATAGAAAAAGAATATTGATATTCTGATTAGACCTTCAATTAAGTTTAATATAACGGGATTTTTAACACCCTTCTCGAAAAATTTTATTAAAAAGGTTGGCAATACGATAAAAAGGGCGACGGCAAAACCCACAGCCATAATAACGGAAAGTGCTATATCTTTTGATGTGAGCTTATATTCTTCCTCTTCCACCACACTGGCAGAGTAGGTAAGGGCATTAATCCCTATGACCAGCATTTCAATCAGGGCCAGAGCTCCCCTTATCACAGGTAATCTAAAAAAAGGATGTCTTTTTTGCAGGGAATAATTTTCTTCTTTTTTCACCACTATATCCTTGCCCTTCCGAACCGCAATGGCCGTGTACTTAGGCCCTCTCATCATAACGCCTTCGATAACTGCCTGTCCCCCTATGGATGGTTTGGCTATTTTCATTTTATTTTCCCCTTTTCCCCAATATATGAATAAAGGTTAGAGCGTACACTCTAACCGTTTATTCTTCGTCTTTTATACCAAATCTCTTCTTAAATCTCTCTACGCGGCCGCCGGTATCCACAAGCTTTTGTTTGCCGGTGAAAAACGGATGGCACTTGGAGCAGATTTCCACATGAATTTCGGGTTTTGTTGAACCGGTCTCAAAAGTTTCACCGCATGCACATTTTACAACTGCCCTGTAGTACTTTGGATGAATTCCTTCTTTCACCTTTCTCACCTCTGCCTTTTGTGTCTTTATGTTAAAGCTATAAATTACCCTTGATATTATAGCACAGGTTTATTTTTAAAACAAGTAATTATTTAAAATATCCGGTATCTTTTTTCTTACATTACGATATCCAATTTTTCATGGCATTTTTCGCAAACATCCCCTTTTATTAATTTCCTTATATTATAATAATTTCTTTTTATCAGAGGCGCTCCGCATTTTTTGCAGTAGGTGGTGCTGCCCTCTTCGTCGTCAATATTCCCCGTATATACATAATACAGGAAATTTTTGGCTATCTGCCTTGCCCTTTTTACCCTTTCCACGGGAGTAGGGGGCAAATTCAGTTTGTAGTTTGGAAAATACTTAGAGAAATGAAGGGGTATCCTCTTGTCTATGGAGGAAAGCCAGAGGGCAAGACGTTCTATTTCGTCATCTTCGTCGTTCAAGCCCGGTATAAGAAGTGTCGTAATTTCCACATGGCAGAATTCCTTACTTATCTCAATGGTCCTCAGTACTCCGGACAATTTTCCAGCAGTGATATCCCTGTAAAAGTCCTCTTTAAAGGCTTTAAGGTCGATATTCATAGCATCTATATAAGGCAGAATTTCCCTCAAAGGTTTTTCTTCAATAAAACCGTTGGTCACCAGCACATTTTTTAAGCCCCTCTCTTTTGATATCCTGACCACATCGTACACATATTCGTACCAGATGGTAGGCTCGTTGTAAGTAAAGGCAATCCCTAAGTTGTCCTTTTGAGACTCTGCTATTTCCACAAGTTTATACGGGCTGACCTCCTGGGTTGGCACCTGTGTAATCTGAGCGATCTGCCAGTTTTGACAGAATTTACACCGAAAGTTACATCCAAAACTTCCAACGGAAAATATTAAACTGCCCGGGTAAAAATGGTAGAGGGGCTTTTTTTCTATGGGATCCAAAGCCCATGAGGATACTTTTTCGTAATTAGTTGTATACAAAATACCATCCATATTTTTTCTTACCCTGCATATTCCGAAATTGCCGTTTTTAATCCGGCATCCGTGGGGGCATAGACCGCAAACGACCAGATCCCCTTCCAGCTTTTTATAAAACATGGCCTCTTTCATTTTTTGTCCCTTCTTTTCATTAAAGATGTCTTTCCACTTCAAACCTCTCAATCTCATACTCTTCTTTTGGGGAGATTCCAGCCTTCCTCAAAGCGATCTCTAACTGTTCTTCCACCGTATCTATTCCTTCCAGGTCGGGAAGTAAAAGCCCCGTTCTTTTCCCCTTTCTTACTATAACCCCGTATTTTTTAGGATCCAGTTCCTCCTTCGATTTTATCTTCTCGGGTGGCATCAAAACATCCACCGAGTAGGTAAGATCGGGGAGCTCTTCTTCCTCCACGGGGAAAAACCTGGGGTCTTCACATCCGGCGCTAATCGCATTTTGTATAATCTCCTCGGCTATATTTTTCCTGGTGGGAAAAATGGTTCCTATACATCCCCTCAACTGTCCGTGTTTTTTTATGGAAACAAATACCCCCGCTCTTTGAGTTAACATTTCTTCGGGAAGCCCTTCCGGAACATCAATAATTTTTCCCGTCTTTACGTAAGTCTCAACGGTCTTTCTTGCCAGGCTAACATAAGGGTCTTCCTTTTGCCTTCTTTTTTCCACTTCTTTCATCCGTTTATCGTAAAGTTCTTTTAATTTGCTCTCCCCTTCCCCGAGAGGCAGGAACCTCGCAACACAGTACCCCACCCCAAAGGGCCCTTCATAGGAAAGCACCTTTGGTTCTACCTTGAGACCATCAAGACTTCCCAGCATAATCCAGATTGACCTCAATCCGCATTCGCCGGCCTTTTCAATGAGGCTTAAATCCATGCTGTGAAGGCCTTCAATATCAAAATTTTGCAGGTGCTTGACCAGTGTTTCATCAAATAACCTTCCCTTCGGGGTAAAACCCGCCGGAGCATTGGGAGTAAGCCTGTGGGAAAGGTCGCCGCTCGCTATAACCACAATCTTTTTACCGGTGATCTCTGCTGCTTCTTTTATAACGCTCCCAAATTTATAAAGGTCTTCATAGGGCAAAAGCCCAAAAGACATTACAACCAATTTAAATTCCTTACAATATTTGGACACAAAGTAGAGCGGAACAAGAACTCCGTGATCGAGTTCCTCCCTTACACCGAATTTCCTTAGAGGAATTTCGGAGGACTTTACAGCCGAAATATTGTTCTTTTTGGCACCCTTTATTATTTCTTCCTTTAATATTTCGTCCTGTTTAAATTCCATTTTTATATTGGGTGCTCCGAAATCGGAAAAATCTCCCTTTAAAGGGAAATCGTAAACAAAAATGGCATCCTGAAAAACCGGACCGTGGGGTGATATCAGTACGATGCAATCGGGGTTAAAGTGTTCTATTTCCATTCCTACAAAACAAGCCGCTTCAACAGTTTTTATTATTTTTTCCGTCTGGCTTTTACCAATTTCTTCTATCATTACGGGAGCATGGGGCATTAAATAACCTGCAATAATATTCATACCCTTATTAATTCCCATAATAGCTGGGGCCGGGATATTTGTATTCCGCCTGAAAAGGCTTAAAGATTCCCGGCAGGCGGTACTTCTTTAAGCCCTTTTTGATATTTCTAATATATATTTTAATCCAAATTTTCCCGGTTAGTATCATTTTTTATGTAAGAGGGTTCCACATGCACAGTGACATTGCAGTGAATTTTTTCTTCAATTTGCCGCTCGATTTTTTCTGATAATTCGTGGGCTTCAAAAAAGGTCAGTTCATGGTTTAACACCACATGCATGGATATTTCCTTATAGGCACCGTAGTCGTGGATAAAAACTTTGTGAACATCCACTACATGAGGGAATAAATATGCGGTCTCCTGAACTTCCTTAATCATCTCCTCCTGGGCAATTTCCCCTATTAATTTGGAGCAGGACTCATAAGCCATCGTAGCCCCCGTATAGATTATTAAAGCAGATACCAGAAAACCAAACACCGCATCTACTTTATAGTATCCGTATTTTGAACTTATTATGGCTACTGCCACCAGCACCGATGCTATGGCATCGGTCCTGTGGTGCCAGGCATCTGCGATCAAAGCCTGGGCCGAAATCCTGTTCCCCAGTTCTATGGAGAACCTGCTCATCCATTCCTTGAAAATTGCCGAAGCCAGCATAAAAAAAGCCACCAAGTAGCTTCCAGCTACCTTTTCGTTGGCTATAAACCTCTCGTAAGAGGATTTGCCAAATTCAAAACCCACAACGGTTAAAAGTAACGCTATCAGCAAAGAGGCCAGAAATTCTATCCTTCCATGCCCGTAAGGGTGCTTTTCATCCGGGGGCACGGCTGAGAATTTAAAACCCAAAAGCACCGCGACGGAGGTCAAAACGTCAGAAGCCGTATGAATGCCGTCCGCGATGAGAGAAATACTGTTTAAAATCATACCCAAAAGTATTTTTATTATTGAAAGAAAAAAATTCCCCGCTATACTAACCCAGCTCTCTAAATAGGCAATTTTTTTTCTTTCATCGGGTTTTGTGTACTTTTCTTTTGCCGGGTCAAGTTTTAATATCTTCAAAATTAAAAAGTCGGTAGTATTTTTTATAATCTTATCCAGCAACGAATTCACTCCTTCCCGTAAAAAAAGACTTGCAGGAGGTGAGTCCCGCAAGTCTTTCACTTGCTGCGCATAAAGCGCCCGGCTTTTAGCCTGTTCTCGTTGAATATAATTTTAACAGGCAGAAAAATCATTGTCAACGATATAATGTTTTTCAGTTAACAATGATTATCATTATTATTAGTAATTAATTTTTATCACATTTAAATTTGTTTTATCTTCATCACTGGGTTATTTTATGTTATACCAACAATGTTTATATTTATCTATAAAGTGCTTTTTAATTTTGCTTCCGCATTCCTTTTTACCTTTTCTATATGTTCCTTAGTGACAGGTCTTTCAAAGCTTCTGAATCCCGCCAGCTTAAACCCGTGCTTTTTGGCCAGCCTTGATATTTCTTCCACCTGTTCTACCGTTAAATCTCTTCCCAAACTGAAATTTTCATACCTTTTCTCCAGTGCTAAAATCATTGTCTCCGCCATACAGGCATAGGCGGTTTTGGGCTCAAAGCCAAAATTGAAATTAAAGTTAACATCACCGGGAACTTCTACGACCCCTCCTTCTATTATAAGAACATCATCCCGCTTTTCAGCAACCTCCTTTGATACATCCCTGGGCCTTGATACATCGCATACCACCGCTCCCGGCTTTAAATCTTCGGGTTCTATAATGGTATCAACACTGCTGGTTACGGTAATCACCACGTCGGCTTTTTTCAGGGCATTTTTAACATTGGAAGTAATTCTTGCCGAAAGACCCGTTTCCCTTAAAATCTTCTCCGCGACGGCCTCTAATTTCTCCGTATTTCTACCTACCAGGGTCAAATACCTTACCTCTTTTGCAAGAATTTCGGAGCATACCTTTCCTATGGAACCAGTGGCACCAATTACGACAACCTCCGCATTTTTTATATCCTTGCCCATCAATTTTGCAGCTTCCTTTGCTCCTTCTATTGCAGTGGCAACGGTATAACTGTTTCCCGAGGTTACGGCAATTTTTAAATTCTTTGCAATGGTAATACCGGCATCACCTACTACCGAAGTGAAGGCACCGAGGCCAACAATTTTAGCCCCCAGTTTTTCCGCTAATTTGCCGGCTTTTATTATTTTATTCAAAACAAAATTTTCCGGAAGGGTCATCATTTGCCGGGTGGTCAGAGGACAACCCACAAACCACCCTTCGATTTCATTATATTCGGATTTAACACCCGTTATATGGGATACTTTTACGGGAGGAAGTAACTTTAAAATACCTTCGATAAGATTATCCGGCCAGTTTTTCATGAATTTAAATTTCCTTGAAGCGTCATCCACATCTATGGGATGAATGATAAAAGCAAAATTATCCATAGGCTACACCTCTTTCTTTTTCTTATTAAAGACATTTATTTTAATTTAAAACCTCAATGCGAGGGAGAAATCCGATTTTTTCTAAAAGTTTTTCGTAATCCTGAGAGGTAACTTCTTCAATTTTTTTATTAAGCAGGGATACCAATACGGCTTCCATGACATTTGTTCCAAAGGACCTCCCCTGCAATTCGGGTGTCGTTGTAACGAGCATTTTTAAACCCCTATTTTTTAATGTTTCCACGTCCTCTTTTGTAACGGTATTGGTAATTATGGTCTTACCAGAAAGGTCGGGAGGCATATACCTTTTTATATAGAGGAAATCTCCGGCTATAATCTCGGCCCTGTCGAAAAACTTCTTGTACTTTACTGAATTTACCTCTTGTTTTTTCCCGGTAGGATATAGCATTTCAAAGGGGAGTCTTGATAAAACGGGCATTAAGATTCTGCTTAAAATATCAATTGTTTTTAAGGAATGCAAAGGTATCGGAATCCCCAGGGCAAAAATTAAATCTCCAAAGGTCATGTCCGCTCCTTTATTTACCAAAGCCTCAGCCATGCCGAACCTATCCGTTGCAGCTACCAAAAGCACTTTTTTGCCCTTGAAATCTATTATTCCGTTATCGTGCAGGTAATTTATCACCCTTCGCTCTAAGGTGTTTTTTAACCCTGAACCGTCCACTACCGGTGAAACCTTTGCTGCTTTTGCAAGTTCCGCCGCATCTTTTATTATATATCTTTTATTTCCTGCCCATAAATAAAGGTCTATCCCGCCGAGTCCAAAGGCGCTTACCCTGCCGTCCAATTGTTTTATTAATTCTACGGCTTTTTTCTTGTCCCCATCGGTTCCAATTCTCTCTATTATAAAGTCTTCCCCCAGGATATTTACTTGTGCCTTATGATTCCTTTTGGATGAACCAAGGCTCACGCTCACCACATGTTTCAACTTTTATGCCTCCTTTAAATTTTTTATTAAGGTTCTTAATTCCTCCTTATTAAAATACACATCCTCTTTCATCGGCGATTTCCCAATTTCTACAGCCACCACCTCGTTATCCAGCAGTGCTCTGAAAAGGCGTATCCTTTGGTCGGATCCGAGGATAATAACCGCATCCAGGCTTCTCACCTTTGAAATAATTTCCATAATCTCGTTTAAAAGCTCGATACCGCTTTTTTTATAGATAAACTCCCATCTTTCCCTGTCGTTCATCAAAAATACAAAATCCACTCCCTCTTTCTCCGCCACTTCCTTTAATTCTTCCACATTTAAAATAGGAAATCCTATAAGACCTATACTTTTACCTTTACGTAACTCCCCGAGGCTTTCGATTCTGGAAATAAAAGACCTGTCAATCCCCATTTTTTTTGCAACTTCCGATTGAGAAAGGCCTGATTGCCTTGCAATTAAAATATCCTCAATAGCTTTATTGATTTTACTTTTACTTATCAGTTTTTCTCCTATTCTTATGAGGTCCAAAATTTTTCACCTCTTTGTGCACAATTTTGTGCTCAATCCTATTTTATACCATTTTTTGCATTAAATCAATAAAAAAAACCGGCTTTTGATGCCGGTCTAATCCCAGGGCGATAAAGGAAATTTATTTAGAATCTTCTTTAAGCTTTCCATTTCCTCATGGGAATCATCATGTTTCATGCCTTTTTTCAAACCCTGAAGGGCTCTATTTTCCCTTGAGGTGGAAATTTCCATATCCCGAACCAATCGGGCAAGGGTTTTGTTCCTTGCCTGTTCCAAGGAATTCAAAAAGTTTTCTCCAGCCTTTAAATTTTTTATAAACTCTTCGGTCAGGTAAGTCGAGGCAAGGCTGGTAAGGGGATTGCCGCATATTCCGGTTTCCGTTACACCAAAAAACTCCGGAAGTCTATTTGCCATCCCTACCTCTATGGACCACTTCAATTCCCTTGTTTCCCTTTTCATGGAATTCATTAAAGTTTTTGCCGTACAGAGTCCATAGTTTCTAAGAGACCTTATTATCCCGTGCTCAATAGTATGCGCTTTTTCCGGCTCCACAAGACCTTTTAAATCTGCACTTATGAAAACCCTTTTCCCAAAAGAATAATCATATCCGTATATGGTAATATTTATGGATTTCCTATCACTTCCAAAGGTAGTGTATCCACCCTGCGGTTGCCATCCTGCGCCGCAAATCAGAGGAAATCCTTCCTCCCTTAGTTTATAAAAGTTTAAAATTTCTACATCCCTCGCAATTATCCCTTCCTTTGTAACCTCAAAACCTTTAGCCTTTCCTCTTTCCTGTCCTGCAATTTTTGCTATTAAACCGAACTTTTTTTGTCCGGCAGCGACTTCTTTTACCCATAAATCTTCAATTACCGCTACAATACCCACCGGATAAAAGGAATCGTCATCCTTCGAAAAAGGAAATAAGAAGATCTCTTTTCCCTTTCCCGCCATGGCCATCATACGTGAAAAATAGGGATCTACAAAAAAGCCGGTCAAAACCCCGCCTCCGGGTTTTGGCAGGACTCCATTTATTACGGGAAGTGCAAGAATATCCATTTTTTACCCCCTGATAAGAAAATCAAAGTAATTTTTTAGCTCCTTTTCAATTTCTGTTCTACTTTTAAGAGACAAAATTTTTGTTTTAACCTTTGTGGAATTGTAAAGTCCCTTCAAATACCACGCGACATGTTTTTTAAATTCCATTATCCCTGTTTTTTCTCCGTAAAATTCCACCGAAAGCTTCATATGCCAAAATATGATTTCCTTTTTCTCAAGAAGGGACAAAGGAGCAATTTTTTCCCCGCTTTTAAGATACTCTTTTATCATCTTGAAAATCCAGGGGGTGCCCAGGGCACCCCTTCCGATCATTATGCCATCGCATCCCGTTTCTTCTAACATTCTTTTTGCATCTTCCGGGGAAAATACATCCCCATTTCCTATAACCGGTATTTTCACCGCTTCCTTTACCTTTCGTATTATATCCCAGTCAGCTTTACCGCTGTAAAGCTGTTCTTTAGTCCTTCCGTGGATAATTATTGCCGAGGCTCCGCTCTCTTCGGCCATTTTCGAAAACTCTACTGCATTAATAATGTTATTATCCCATCCTTTTCGAATTTTAATGCTTACGGGTTTTTTTGTGGAGCTCACGCAGGACTTTATAATTGCCGAAGCCAGCGCTTCATCCAGCATCAAAGCACATCCATCTTTATTTTTTACAATTTTCGGCGCAGGGCATCCCATGTTAATATTTATAAAATCAAAGGGGATATTTTCAATTTTCCTTATTGCTTCAGAAAATACCAGAGGATCGCTACCAAAGAGCTGAACTCCGACAGGATGTTCATCCTCCTTAATCTCTAAAAGTTTAAAGGTTTTTTGGTCGTCGTATATTATCCCCTTTGAACTCACCATTTCGGTTATGAGTACATCGGCTCCAAAAAACTTGCATATTCTTCTAAAGGGTTGATCCGTAAAACCTGCCATAGGAGCTAAAAAAAGGGGAATGCTGCTACCGGTTTTTTTCATAAATTATTCTCAATCCTTCCAGTGTAAGCATTCCGTCTACCAGGTCTATTGTTTTTGTTTCTGAGGCTATCAGGGATGCCAATCCCCCTGTAGCAATAACTTTTATTCCCTGTTCCCCCATCTCGTCCTTCATCCGCTCCACAATATGGTCCACCAGACCGGCGTAACCATAAAAAATCCCCGCCTGCATGCTGGTGGTGGTGTTTTTGCCAATAACTCTGTCGGGCTTTGCTATTTCAATTCTGTGGAGTTTGGCCGCTCTCTGAAACAGGGCTTCTGCAGAAATTCCTATGCCCGGAGCAATAGCCCCTCCTAAATAATCAAAGTTTTCACTGACCGCGTCGAAAGTGGTGGCTGTGCCGAAATCCACCACTATTAACGGCCCTTTGTATTTATAATATGCTGCTACGGCATTGACTATCCTATCCGCTCCTACTTCCCGGGGGTTTTCGTATTTGATATTTATTCCGGTTTTTACTCCGGGCCCGATTATAAGAGGTGCCACGTTCAGGTATTTTTCGCACATTTTTTCGAATACCGGAGTCAAAGGAGGTACTACAGAAGAAATTACCGCACCGTCAAAATCTTTTTCCTCTATTCCGAATTCCCTGAGCAATGATAAAACCATTATACCGTATTCATCTTCGGTTTTTTCCCTGTCGGTGGATATTCTGAAATGATTTATTAATTTATCTTTAATAAATACCCCCAGGACCACATTCGTATTGCCAATATCCACGGCAAGAAGCATTACTTCACCTTCTTTTTTTGATACCTTTATAAATCAGGGCAGTTAGAACCATAGCCACTATTACCTCCGGCAACCCATGGGTAAGGGCTATGCCAGCTGCTACGGGAAAGGTAAGATACCCTTTAGCCACCGCGATGCCGAGAACACCAAAGGTGTTCGTCAGGGTTCCTACCGCAGCCGATAGGGCCACACTTTTTGTCAACCGGAAGCTAAGATAGGCTAAAACACCGATTAAGATCCTCGGCAAAATAGCAACCATAGGATCGGCAAAAAGCGGTGACCCTGCCCTCAAGAAGCTGTGAAGGCCGAAAATAAAACCTACAAAAGCTCCTACGACCGGTCCTTCCAGCAGCCCACCCAGTATAGCAGGAACATGCATAATCGTGGCATGCCCTGCCGCTGTCGGGACGGGTATAAATCCCAAGGGGGTGATGCCCAGTACTATGGAAATCGCCCCCAGGAGTCCCGACGTAGCTAAGATACGGGCTCTGCTCTTCCCTGAATTATTCATTTTTTCACCTCCGTTCAGGCTCCTTTAAAGGATGCCTGACCAATTTCATTTCAATTTTATCATGAAAAATTAAAAAAAATCAACCCGGTGTTTACCGGGCTTTCATGTTCCTTCATAAACTTCCCTTTTTAATAAAATCATTATTTCTTCCAGGTTTAAAAGAAAGTCCTTAATGGCCTCACTTCTTAAGCTGTAGTAAACGTACTTGCCCTCCTGGCGGCTTTTTAATATCCCGCTGATTTTCAAAAGCCTGAGATGCCCCGAAATGTTGGATTGAGTAGCTCCCAGTTCTTCAACCAGCTGGCTAACGGTTTTTTCTTTTTCTTTGAGGGCTTCCACTATCCTGAGCCGGGTTTTATCCGATAGGCTTTCTAAAAATCTTAGCTTGTATTCCGAAAGGCTGGAACTCAACTTTCAACCTCCTCTAATTCAATTTTTTCTTGCTCTCCATGGGTTTCATACCAAATTCTATCCGCAAGTTCTCCCCATTTTTGAGCGTAGGGCTTCAGTTTTTCCGCAAATTCCGCAGCAGTTTCATCCGCATGAAGCTGGGTAGGATATGCACCGCTTTCTTCCACAATTTCTTTCAGCATTTCTGGGTTATCAATTAATGGACAGGGCCTGCGCATATTCAAATTGAAGGGCTGCCTCTTTTGATATGCCCTCATAATTGGAGAGCCCAGTGCTTCCTTCAGGGAAACATTCTTAATATTACATGTAGAATAATGTACAAAAGCGCAGGGTTCTACTTCTCCCTGGGCGTTTATATGTAGATATCTTCTACCTCCTGCAATACATCCGTTGGAAGCTTCTCCGTCGTTCCAGAAATCCATAATAAAAATGGGTTTTGTCCTTCTATATTCCAGTATTCTGTCATACATATACGCCCTTTGCTCGGGAGTCGCCATTAATTCCAGGTCCACATCTTTACCAATCGGAATGTATGTAAAATACCACGCAAAAGCCACACCTTTATCCACCAGCATGTCTACGAACTCCTCGCTGGCCAATTCTTCCGTATTGTTCCTTGTGTAAGTAACCGATACTCCGTATAATAGACCAGCCTTTCTCATTCTATCCATTGCATCCATAACTTTTTTGAAAACGCCTTTGCCGCGCCTTTTATCCGTAGATTCCTCAAAGCCCTCAATGCTGAAAGCAAGAGTAATGTTCCCTACCCTTTTCATTTCCTCAATTAGTTTATCATCAATTAAGGTACCGTTTGTGAAAAGGTGAAAACCCATGGAATTATGTTTTTCCGCTAATCTTATTATATCATCTTTTCTTAATAATGGCTCCCCTCCGGACATAACTATAAAATAAATTCCCAGTTCCTCGGCCTCTGTCAATATCCTGTCTAAAAGTTCATAGCTGAGTTCTTCCTTTCTCTGGTAATCTCCGGCCCAGCATCCGATACAGTTAAGATTGCACCTTTCAGTTGGATCTATTAAAAGAGCCCATGGTACAGAATATCCGAGTTTTTTTGCGTTTTCCATTTGTTTTTGCACTCCGAAAAAATTAGCATTTAAGAAAAAGTTTACCGCAAATTTTTGTTTGACATAAGGATCTACTTCCGTCAGTAATCTCTCGGCGAGTTTGTACCAATTGGAATCTTTGTTTTTTAGAAAACTCTTTACATTGCTGACATTTTTTCTGTGGTGTTCGGGCATGGGAAGTTTTTCAACCCATTCTACTATTTTTTCGATGTTATTAACCGGTTCCTTTACGATAAATTTAAGTCCCTGCTCCAAAACCTTCTCTCCAATATAGGTTCTGGCTAAATCCATATAAAAGACCCCCTTATTTTTATTTTTTATAATTTTTTATAAGCATTTCTAAATTATATATATTCTTCGTCATATCATTATATGATGATATGTCTAACATATATTATACTTTTTACCATTTATTTGTCAATAAAATAACCAAAGAATTTACTAAAATTCACTAAGCCAAATTGATCAATTAAAATTCACACCATTCACGTAAAATGAGATAATTGAAATTAATGCAGGATATCGACGTATAAAAAAATCCCTTCTAATATCGTTAATTAGAAGGGATTTATAAACTCATTTTTTATCTTTTATTTTAACCTTTCTTTCAGGACGGCGTGAGCTGCTGCAAGTCTCGCTACCGGAACCCTGAAGGGCGAACAGCTGACGTAATCAAGGCCTATCTCATGACAGAATTCTATGGAATTAGGTTCACCGCCATGCTCTCCGCAAATGCCTATTAAAATTTCCCGGTTGACCTTTCTTCCCTTTTCTACCGCAATCTTCATCAATGCCCCTACTCCATCTCTATCCAAGACAATAAAAGGATCCTCGTTTAAAATTTTATTGTTTATATAATAGGGCAAAAACTTGGCTTCTGCATCGTCCCGGCTCAGTCCATAAGTAGTTTGGGTAAGGTCATTTGTGCCAAAAGAGAAAAATTCTGCATACTGGGCTAATTCATCCGCGATAAGGCAGGCCCTCGGGAGTTCTAACATCGTCCCTACCTTATACTCTACTTTTATGCCCTCTTCTTCCATTATTCTTTTTGCTATCTCATGGACTCTTTCTGTTAATTTTTTCAATTCGTTTACATTGCTGACTAAGGGTATCTCCACTTCGGGCAATACTTTTATTCCCTTTTTGGCTAAACGGCAGGCTGCATTGAATATCGCCCTGATTTGCATATCGTAAATTTCGGGATATAATATACCCAGACGGCAACCTCTCAGTCCCAGCATCGGGTTAAATTCTTTTAAAGACCTCACCCTTTTCAGTACTTCCTGCTTTTTCTTGAGCAGTTCTTTTTCGCCTCTTTGTTTTAATTCATTTATTTCTTCTACCAGTTCTTCCTCCTTTGGTAAAAACTCGTGAAGGGGTGGATCGAGAAGCCTGATGGTAACGGGAAGTCCCTCCATTGCCCTGAAAATGCCCTCAAAATCTTCTTCCTGAAACTTTTGTATTACAGAAAGGGCTTTTTCCCTCTCTTCAACGGTTTCGGCGATTATCATCTCCTGGACGTAGGGGAGTCTTTGCTGATCCATAAACATGTGCTCAGTCCTGCACAGTCCTATGCCTTCTGCGCCAAAGTTTCTCGCCACCTCCGCATCCTTCGGGGTATCCGCATTGGTTCTTACGGAAAGCTTTCTTGTCTCATCGGCCCAGCAAAGAAGCTCCTTAAATTCCTCCGAAAGTACGGGGTCAATCATCTTGACTTTCCCCAGGATTACATTGCCCGTGGAACCGTCAATTGAAATCACTTCACCTTTTTTTACCGTAATACCTCCAGCTTTGAATTCCTCATTTACATAATCGATACTTATAGAATCACAGCCGCAAACGCAGGGTTTTCCCATACCCCTTGCTACCACCGCTGCATGGCTGGTCATTCCGCCCCGGCTGGTCAGCACTCCTTGAGCCGCTACGATACCGTGAATGTCATCGGGTGTTGTCTCCGTTCTAACGAGAATTACCTTTATTCCCTGATGACCCAGGTTTTCCGCCTCATCGGGCGAAAAAACCACCTGTCCCCAGGCCGCTCCCGGTGATGCGGGTAACCCCTTTGCTATTATTTCCACCTTTGCCGATGGATCTATTCGGCTGTGCAGAAGCGAAGCCACCTGTTCCGGTGAAACCCTCATCAGTGCCTCTTTTTTAGTAATTAGCCCTTCTTTTGCCATATCCACCGCTATTTTCACAGCTGCCTGAGCGGTTCGTTTTCCGTTTCTCGTTTGCAGTAAATACAGTTTCCCCTTTTCAACGGTAAACTCTATATCCTGCATATCCTTGTAATGTCTTTCAAGAAGATTACTGACATTTATCAATTGTTCGTAAACTTCCGGCATTAATTCCTTCAGTTCCTCAATGTTTTTTGGAGTTCTGATACCTGCCACCACATCTTCTCCCTGGGCGTTCAGCAAAAACTCTCCGTAAAAGTGTTTCTCACCGGTGGAAGGATTTCTGGTAAAAGCCACTCCCGTTCCCGAATCATTCCCCATATTTCCAAAAACCATAGACTGTACATTTACCGCGGTACCCAAATCATCGGGAATTTTATTAATCCTTCTATAAATAATTGCTCTCTGGTTGTTCCAGGACCTGAATACTGCTTCTACAGCCATCATAAGCTGTTTTCTGGGATCCTGGGGAAACTCTCCCCGGGTTTCTTTTAAAATTAGATCTTTATAGTGTTTTATCACCTCTTCCCAATCCCTGTCATCCAATTCCGTATCAAATTCTACTCCTTTTTTCCTTTTAACGGATTCAATTATTCTTTCGAATTTATCGTGCTCCACTCCCAGCACCACATTGGAAAACATTTGAATGAATCTTCTGTAACAATCAAAAGCAAAGCGCCTATTACCCGTTGATTCATAAAGACCTTCTACCGATTCATCATTTAAACCCAGATTGAGAATTGTATCCATCATCCCCGGCATAGAAACCGGCGCCCCCGATCTCACCGAAACCAGGAGAGGATTTTTCCTGTTTCCCAGCTTTTTCCCCATAGTCTCTTCCAGCTCACCCAGGTGAGCGAAAATTTCTTCCACTATATCCTCCGGTATTTTTTCACCTTCTTTAAAATACCTGCTACAGGCTTCCGTTGTAACCGTAAAGCCGGGAGGTACCGGTAGTCCTATACGCATCATCTCGGCCAAATTCGCGCCTTTGCCCCCCAGAAGGTTTTTCATTGCCGCACTACCTTCTTGAAAGTTAAAAACAAATTTTCTCACCCATTTTCCCCCTTTACAAATATTATTATTTTATTTTATCACATTTAGTGTACTATATGTTAAAAATTATATCATAATTCTATTTTATTGTATACTTATATATTATTATTCCTAAATTATGCTATATTTTTATTTGTTCAGAAGTAATTTTGCCCCTGCGGCCAGTAAAAAAAGACCCAGCAGTTTAAGCCACGTGAAGGGGGTTTTTTCCAGGCTGAAAAGTCCAAAGTGATCTATAAGACAGGCGGTTAACACCTGTCCCACTATTATGGATGTGGTAGCCGCACCGGCACCCAATTTACGCATACTTATAATTACAAGATAGGTAATTAAGACCCCAAGCACCCCTCCTAAAAAGTAGTACCAGGGAAGTCTGCCTAAGTTTTTAAAATTTGCCTTATCTATCTTTAGCAATAACACCAGCAACATTATAAAGGCCGCGCTCAGGTGAACCAAAAATGTAGAACCCGCCGTCCCCGTAAATTTTCCCAGCCCGGTGTTCATCCCTCCCTGAACAGCCATTAAAGCACCGGAAACCATGGCAAAAATTATAAAAAGGTATACCTGCAGGTTAAAGTTAAACAAAATTCCCCTCTCCTTTTTCTCCCTTTGTTAAAATTTTTTAATGATGCTGCTTTATTTAATATCCATAATTAAAGCGGATTTTATTCATCTCATCCAACCCCGCAAAATAAAAAAACTGCCTTACAGGCAGTTTTACGCATTAGCAAATATTTCTAAAAATTCTTCTTCCGATAGTTTTTCTCTCTCCAGAAGAGCTTCTGCAACTTTATGAAGTTTATTTATATTTTCCGTGAGAAGGTTCCTGGCTCTATCATAACAGCGCTCAATTATATTCCTTACTTCCCGGTCAATCTCCGCCGCTACCTCCTCACTGTAGTTCCTTCCCCTTGCCAGGTCTCTTCCTAAGAAGACCTCTTCATGCTTATTTCCGAGGGTCATTGGGCCCAGGTTTTCACTCATGCCGTATTCCATTACCATCCTTCTTGCTATTTCCGTAGCCCTTTCTATGTCGTTCTGAGCTCCGGTGCTTATTTCATTCAATACCAGTTCTTCCGATGCCCTTCCTCCCAAAAGATGGGTGACCTGTTCTAAAAGCTCCGTTTTGCCCATGAAGAATCTATCTTCTTTGGGTAAAATCAGGGTGTATCCCCCTGCTCTTCCCCGGGGAATTATGGAAATCTCGTGTACCGGATCAACGGTAGGCAAAAGATGGGCTACCACCGCATGACCGGCTTCATGATATGCCACTAATTTTCTCTCTTTGTCGGTCATTATTCTCGCCTTTTTTTCAGGACCCGCAATTACCTTTGTGATGGCCTCTTCCAATTCCTGCATGCCTATTCTCTTTTTGTTTCTCCTTACAGCAAGAAGCGCGGCTTCGTTCAGTAAATTTTCCAGATCCGCACCGGTGAAACCGGGTGTTCTCCTGGCCAGTATGCTCAAATCCACATTTTCCTCTAAGGGTTTATTCCTGGCGTGTACTTTTAAAATCTCTTCCCTGCCCTTAATATCGGGTATATCCACCACAATTTGCCGGTCAAATCTTCCCGGCCTTAAAAGTGCTGGGTCCAGAATATCCGGCCTGTTGGTGGCGGCAATTATTATAATCCCCTCATTTATGGTGAATCCATCCATTTCCACCAGCAGCTGGTTTAAGGTCTGCTCCCTTTCATCATGCCCGCCGCCGAGGCCTGCTCCCCTCTGCCGGCCAACCGCGTCAATCTCATCTATAAATACGATGCAGGGTGCATTTTTCTTCGCCTGTTCAAAAAGGTCCCTGACCCTTGCGGCTCCAACTCCGACGAACATTTCCACAAAGTCGGAACCGCTAATGCTGAAAAAGGGGACACCCGCTTCCCCCGCCACCGCCCGGGCAAGTAAGGTTTTCCCGGTTCCCGGAGGCCCTACCAGTAACACCCCTTTGGGTATTCTTGCACCTATTTCTATGAACTTTTTGGGGTGTTTCAAAAATTCCACTACCTCCTGAAGCTCTTCCTTTGCTTCGTCCACTCCTGCTACATCCTTAAAGGTCACGCGCTTTTTGTCATCGTTTATTAGTCTTGCCCTGCTTCTTCCAAAACTCATCACCCGGCTTCCTCCACCCTGCCCTTGCTGCATAATAAAAAACCATGCGCCTATGAACAATAAACCCATTAAAACCGATGGAAGGATCTGTGACCACCACGGTGCGGCAGGGATCGGCTGGGCATTTAATATTAGTTCTCCTTTATCTATCTTGGGTTGTACCCGGGCAAGAAAAATGGTTTTATCGGGAACAAAACTGGAAAATTTTCTGCCGTCCTTTAAAACTCCCTCAATGCTGCTGTCCATCATTTTTATTTCTTGCACCTGGTTCTGATCTATTAATCGTATTAGATCTGTATAACCTATTCGGACCTCGGTTAAATCTTTGCTGGAGTACCACTGCACCAGAGATAATATCAAAATAAATATCAGCAGGTAAAAGCTGATATTCCTGAAAAAATTATTCAAAAAAGTTCCTCCCTTCCTGGGCAATCCATTCATATTTTACCATAAAGGAAAGTGATTAACAATTGCGTTTTCATCTGGCATTTATAGCTTCGGGTTTCAAAACCCCAATGAAAGGAAGATTGCGGTATTTTTCATTATAATCCAATCCGTATCCTACCACAAAATAATCCGGTATTTCAAAACCCAAATAATCTACCTTTATATCCACTTTCCTCCTTGATGGTTTATCCAGAAGCGTACAGATTTTTATATTCGCGGGGTTTCTGGATTTCAACAGGTTGTAAAGATAACTCAGTGTAAGTCCTGAATCGATGATATCCTCAACTATTAAAATATTCTTACCCTGAATGTTCTGTTCTAAATCCTTCAAAATCCTCACAACACCCGATGATTCGGTAGAAGCTCCATAGCTGGAAACCGCCATAAAATCGACTTCCAAAGGTAAGTCTATGTGCCTTATAAGATCAGCAATAAATAAAACAGCTCCTTTTAAAACTCCTACCAGTAAAATATTGTCTAAATCCCTGTAATCCCGGGTGATTTTTTCACCCAGTTCTTTTAGTTTAGCTTTTATCTCTTCCTCCGATATTAATATTTCTTTAATATCTTCTATCACATCCACTCCCCCTAAAAAAAATAAAAATATTATTGAATTTCTAAGATTAAAATTTTAGTCGTATTATCGTTAATTTTAAACCGGTCATCCAGTCTAAACCCTCCTACCCATACTATTTCCCCTTCATTTTCAACTATGGGTACCAAATTCCTTTCAAAGGAGGGTATCTTTTGATCCACAAAAAAATCTTGAAGTTTTTTCGAGAATTTAAGGCCAAAAGGAAAAAATCTGTCCCCCGGCCGGCGATTTCTAACGATTAAATTTCCTCTTATTTTACCATAATCGACAAATACCTTCAAGGGTGTTGCTTCGAGCTTAAAATTTGTCGTCCTCTCCATTAGTTCCGCAGAAATCTTCTTGCCTATCTCATCAATATAAATTTCTCCCGGAATATTAAGTACATAAGAAAAATCCTTAATTTGGCCTTTACGATAAAAATAAAATTCCTCGTAACCTTTTTCACCGCAAATGCCCCGGGGCAGCTCGACCATTTTCCCCGGAGACTGCTCAATTATAAATTCATCCAATGCTTTAATATGCTTGAATTCTATATCTTTCAATTCGCCCAGGATGTTTTCTATCACTTTTCTCAATATCCTGTACCTTGCGCCCGGAGGTTGTTTTTCAAAGGTTTTAATATATAACTTAATATAATTTTTCCCTTCGGTCACCATGGAAGGGTAGATATTTTCTATTATACTTTCTATAAAGGATACATCCAGAGCCACTATATCCGAAAGCCTCTTTACAGCATCGCTAAAGTGAGGGCAAAATTTCTGTTTAATATAAGGAATTAATTCTAACCGGATTTTATTCCTGTAGTATTCGGTTTTCAGGTTAGTGCTGTCTATTCGATAGGGAATATTGTGTTTTTTTAAATAATCTTCAATATTTGTTCTTTCAATTTCTATAAGCGGCCTTATCAGGCACCCTCTTTTGGGCTCAATTCCTATTAACCCTTCTGTCCCGGTTCCCCTGAAAATATTCATTAGAACTGTTTCTTCATGGTCATTCATATTGTGTCCCACGGCTATTTTATCCGCATTTAATTTTTCCTTGAGTCCGAATAAAAAGTCATACCTGACCCTTCTTGCCGCATCTTCGGGGGATAAACCGGTTTTTTCTATAATTTCCGGCACGTTTACCCTTTTAGAAAAAAATTTTACATTATATTTTTCGCACAAAGATTTTGCAAATTCCTCATCCTCATCGGACTCCCTGCCGCGAAAACAATGGTTCAGATGGGCAGCAAAAATTTCCAATTGGAATTCTTCCCGTATTGAACAAAAGAGGTCTAAAAGGCATACGGAATCCGGCCCTCCCGAAAGGCCTATAATTATTTTATCTTTTATTCGTACCATATCGTATTTTTTTATGGTTTCTAAAAATTTCTCTTTAATACCCATTTTTTCCCCTCAAAATCATATTTTCAAAAAAATATTATCAATTTTTTCTCTCCCATACAAGCCCTACTAAAACTGCCATATCGTCCCTCTTTTCTTCAGAACCTTCTAAAACCTTTTTTAAAATTCTTTCGGCAAATTCCTGGGGATTGGTGGTCTTAATGCTCTCGATAATTTTTATGAATTTTTCTTCTTTATCCCCCTCGGTTTTAATAGAATCCATAACTCCATCGGTTACCATAATAACCATATCCTGAGGCATAAGTTTTTTCTTTATCTTTACCGGGTTTATTCCATCCATAACTCCTATGGGAAGGGCACTACCCCTTAGCGATTCTACTTTATCCTTTCTCTTGATGAAGCTACTCACCGCTCCGGCTTTAACAAATTCCGCCATACCCGAAGACAAATCTATAAAAGTAATGTCCAGGGTGCTAAAGCTATCTCCCCCTGAGCCGTATACCTGCATTGCACTGTTTAGAATCCTGATGGCATCTTCCAGGTCATAGCCGGATTCAATAAGGTTTTCAAAAATTAAAAGGGTTTTTTCGCTGTGGTTTTTGGCCTTTTCCCCCACGCCCATACCATCACTTAAAGCCATAAAATATTTTCCTCCCAGGGTCTCGAAAAAGGTAGCACTATCTCCAGAAAAAGAAGCGCCCTCCTTAGGAATATTTACATAACCCACCGCCACGGAAAGAACGCTTCTGGGCACTATTTTTATTCTGCATTTTTCTTTGCCGCTCCTTAAAGGGCAATCCACTTTTACCATATTTGCCCCTTTGATAAATGCGTTTTCAAAAAACGGCATTATTTTTATTTCACAGGTTCTATTCCCCATGCAGGGGCGTTTAATAATATAGTAATTGTGTCCTTCTCCCTCATCACCTATAATTATGTTCTCCACATTAATGCCCTCTTTTAACAGCTCCTCCTTCAAATCTTCAGCATATCTATTTTCATCGATACCTTTTTCCGCCAGCATTTTGAGGCAGGAAGCAAAATGTTTAACCTTTTCAAAGGAAATATCCGAGATTTCCTTTACCATCGCATCGAGGACTTTTTTTAGCTCGTTTTTTTCTTTATCCATTTTAATAAATTTGTAAATTTCCTCCAGCTTTCCGCAGCGAACTTTAAAAAGTCTGGGTAAGTCTCCGTCAAGAAAAACTTCTTTGGCTGAATAAAGCTTAAATATATCGGCAATAGTTGATTTATAATCTCTATCCCAGCAAGCTTTAAAAAGAGCACACTCCCTGCATATCCTGTTTTTTATTTTTAAAATAGAATCCTCTAAGGGATTTAAGTCCCCATTCCTGATAGGATATTTATATATTTTGCCCATTTCCTCCAAGGTGTTAGCAAGCTCTACCAATTGGGTTTTAATCATTTCTTTTAATATATTATTGATATCCCCAGAACTTTCTTCATCCAGCGATAAAGTTTTTTCCAGTTTTTTTATTGCGGCTTCCGGGGTTAAAATAGTAACGATAAAGATGAGTACTAAGGACGGATAATTTAAGAAATTTACGCTTCTTAGCCCTATGTAATAATGATAAATTCCATATCCTATTAAGAAACCTGTAAATACCGCAATTTTACCGTACTTCTTTAAAAAAAAAGCAAAACAGCCGGAAATGCTGTAAAAAGTTAATGCCCAGGGTAATAAAGAAGAAGGGTATGCGAGCAAACTCAGGATAACCCCATATCCAAAGACTTCGCCGGTCCCCCGCGCAAATGCTGAAAAAACGATTATTGCCGAAATTACTAAGTTTTTAATGGGTACCCCAAAAAATACGGTATTCCCTATGAGTTTTAAAATTGATCCAAATATTATGGTAAGGGTAATCAATTTTTCTACATTTCCTCTTTCCGGGGTGTAAAAAAAGGTTAGTCCTTCGCTTAAAATGATAACACTTATATATGTTAAAAGTGTTTCCAGTATCAACAGAATAATATCATAATAAGAGAAAGCTACCCAAAGGAAAGACAAAAGTCCTCCCATTATAAGGGAAGCGGGGCACAAAAAAGGTAAAAGCCATTTTTTTATCTGTATCTCCTTTTTAAAAGTTAAAATTAACAGGGTGAAAATTATATAGGCTAATCCGTATTTCCATAAAAAATTTACATCTTTAACCCCCGTAAAGGTTCCAATGAAAACAGGCAGAATCAAATAGGCTTTGTTTTTCTCCTTCATGATAACCGAGGATATAAAAGGCAGCCCAAAGGGATAAATATTAAACAAGGAAGCATGTCCCATTATAAAACTAATTAAAATAAACATTAATTCCCGTAAAGAAATATTACTTTTCCTCAATTCCATTTCTTTCGAAGGGAAGACCTTTTTGTTTATCATTTATACCCACCCCCATATTGTGGTAGGTATTATTATAAATTTATGGGGTAATAAAAATTGTCACAATTTACCTGTTAATATTTAAAATTTATTGACATTTTGCATTATAAAAAAATAAAAGTCGCAAAATGCGACTTTTATTTACTCAAAGGATTATACTTTTTTGGAACATATTTAAATAGCCTTCGCCATTAATTTGCATAAAATAAAAATGGTGACCCTGAGGGGAGTCGAACCCCTGTTACCGCCTTGAAAGAGCGGTGTCTTGACCACTTGACCACAGGGCCACATTTGGTAGCGGCGCAGGGATTTGAACCCCGGACACTGCGGGTATGAACCGCATGCTCTAGCCAACTGAGCTACGCCGCCATGTATTCTTTTGGTTGCGGGGGCCGGATTTGAACCAGCGACCTTCGGGTTATGAGCCCGACGAGCTACCGAACTGCTCCACCCCGCGTCGAAAACCAAAATGCAATATATATTTTATAGTACGATGCGGTTTATGTCAAGATTTTTTATTGTCTCGTGTGGTTATTTTATGATAATGTCCTATTAAAATTTCTCTGTGAAAATGTCATATTATTTATGTTGCTCACTGTTTAATCGACGGTAAATGTCGGTTTAATTTGTAAAATAATTCAGCCCATTTTGTCTTATCCATTCTCTAATTTTTTCTTCAATCCCTGAATTTTTATTCTTCAAAGCATTCCTGAAAAAAATGGTAGAAAGGACATCTCCCTTTATCTTTTCTTTTAAAATATCAAATGTCTTGTTCGGGTAGCCGGCACAACAAGCAAATATAGCCACCCTTTTCCCTTTTAAGTCATAATTTGATACAAATGTATTTATATAAGGATTTGGCCTGCCGGCCCAAACCGGAGTTCCAATTATAATGGTATCGTAACTTTTTATGTCCTTCTCAAAATCCTGGATTTCTGGCGTTTCTCCAAACACAGACATTTTTCCGCCCATAAAAAACTTTAAAAATCCCTTATACTTAAACTCCTTTATAGGTATAATTTTTATTAAATCAAATCCCGTAATCTTATGAATTAAACCCGCAACAAATTCAGTGTTCCCATCAAGGGAAAAATAAACAATTATACCTTTACCCATTTACTATCCCTCCTTTGCTTTATCTAATTTAAGAATAATTATTGAGAGATAAATAAAAAAGCATCCAATAGGAAGCAAGAACAACATATCCTGCCGGTATTGATACTAAAGAAATTATAACTTTTTACTTTATACAATTTTAGATATGCTTTCCAGGTCAGTTATTAATTTATTTAATTCTTCTATGGCAGCTGTAATTTCTTCAGAAGTAAAGGCCTGGCTTTTTGCGAGTTCAAAGGTTTTCTGAATCTCATCGCTTATTTTTGACATTTTTTGTTTTATCTCTTCGGTTATTTTTTCTATATTTTTCACCGAATCTGCACTGCTTTTTGCCATTTTGCGGATTTCATCCGCAATAATGTTAAAACCCAATCCTTCCTTACCTGCCCGGGCAGCTTCAATCGCAGCATTTATTCCCAGTATGTTCGAATTCATGGCAATATTTTTTATAAAGTTTAAAATCTCTTCGGTTTTGTTTATCTGTTCTTCCATCTCTTTTTTCATTGAATCTACAATTTCCATGCACTTAGAAAGTTCCTGGGCGGAAGCAGCCAGCTCCTCTGCCGATGCAACAACTTCCTCGCTGGTGCCGGATAAAGTTTTAATAGCCTGTTCCAGCCTTTCCTGGTTTTTAAGGCTCATACCGAGGGCTATACAGCCTATCACTTTGCCTGTTTCATCCTTTACAGGTACCGAAATTGATTTAAAAGGCACTCCGTAGACTTCCTTGGGCAAAATATATTTTTGAATTTCTCCCGTTTCTATAACCTTCCATAAACGGCTATTCTCGGGAATCTTTTTGCCTTTTTGCTGGTCAAGTCTGAATTCCCCTTTAGAATAATTTGCCAGAAAACATTCGGTATCCGTTATCGATATATTGCAATCAAAGGGAAATAGGTTCAGAAAAATCGGGGTTACCTCTATTAAAGTATCCAGAAGGGATTTTTCCTCAATTTGCGTTTGGCTTTGCATTTTTTGCCTCCTTCTTTTGTAATACTTTTATTATTATTTTGGAATTTCTTTTTTTTAATATTATAACATATATTTATTTTGTTTTAATTTATTTTTGTATTAATTTGTAAACTTTTGTTAATTTTAAAAGTATAAACTATCAGGTATTTTCTAAACAAAAAAGAGGATGAATAATTCATCCTCTTTTTTGTCCTAATATATTCTTTTATAACTTTTACTTTATTTCTACGGTTGCGCCCACTTCTGCAAGCTTTGCTTTTATTTGTTCTGCTTCTTCCTTGCTGACCTTTTCCTTTATCGGTTTCGGAGCACCATCTACGAGATCTTTTGCTTCTTTTAGTCCAAGACCGGTGAGCTCTCTTACGACCTTGATAACCTTGATCTTTTCTGCTCCAGGATTTGCAAGGATTACATCAAATTCTGTCTGCTCGGGTGCAGCTTCCGCTGCCGGAGCACCGGCCGCTGGGGCTGCAGCTACCGCTACAGGTGCGGCTGCTGTAACACCAAATTTGTCCTGTAAAGCCTTTACGAGCTCTGCCAATTCAATAACGGTCATATTCTCAATAGCTTGAATGATTTCCTCTTTTGTCATTTTACATACTCCTCCTTAATTTTCCATTGATTTTATTATTTTAAATTAAACTTTTCTTTAAGGTAATTTTTTTAATGCCTTCATGAGGCTTTCTTTTCTTGAATAGCCTGTAAGGTATATACCAGGTCTCTGAGAGGTGCCTGTAATACCCATACGATACCAAAGAGCGGCGATTGTATTGCTCCCACAGCTTTTGCAAGCAGCTCTTCTCGAGGAGGCATTTTGGCAAGCTTTTCCACAATATCCTTGCCGCCTGCTTTTCCTTCTACTACCGCAGCCTTTAATTCAAGATTTTTATGGTCCTTTGCAAATTCTGTTAGAATTTTGGCTGCTGCGACGGGGTCCTTATAGCTAAAAGCTATTGCTGTAGGGCCTTCCAAATATTCATCGATATTGAAGGGCATATCCTTCGTGGCGATTTTGGCAAGGGTGTTTTTTACCACCTTGAACTCTACGCCCTGCTCCCGAAGCCTTCTTCTTAGTTCTGTGACCTCCGCTACATTCAGTCCCTTATAGTCTGCCAAAATAGCTGACTTTGCTTCGGAAAATTTCTTTTTCAATTCCTCTACTTCCTGTACCTTTTGCTCCTTAGTCAGCACTTTTTCACCTCCCCGCAGTTTATTTTATAAAAATTAAAGAGGTCTTTCTGCAGACGTAGAGAAAGACCTCTTTTATGCCCTCAAAACGCATAAAGAAACCTATATATTACACGCCTCGGTAGGATATTAAGCCTTTCGGCACCTACTGTCTGCAGCGAAGGTAATTTTCGTTATTCAATTTTAATTTTAGCCTATTTCTCCACGACCTTTAAAGGATTTATTTTAATTCCGGGACCCATTGTGCTCGAAACCACAATGCTCTTTAAATACTGTCCCTTTGCTGCTGCAGGTTTTGCTTTTATTATTGATTCCATTAACGCTCTGAAATTCTCCAGTAATTTTTGAGCCCCGAAGGATTTCTTACCTATTGGTGCATGTACAATACCCGTTTTATCTACACGGTATTCTATCTTACCGGCTTTTATCTCTTTTACCGCCTTTGCGATATCAAATGTAACGGTGCCGGCTTTCGGGTTGGGCATTAACCCTCTCGGACCCAATATTTTACCCAGTTTACCTACCGCCCCCATCATATCGGGCGTAGCAACTGCCACATCGAAATCTAAAAATCCACTTTCTATTTTTGCAATAAGCTCTTCTGCTCCCACAATATCTGCTCCCGCTTCTTCAGCTTCCTTTGCTTTTTCTCCTTTAGCGAACACCAGTACCCTCTTTGTTTTACCTGTTCCGTGGGGCAGCACCACCGTGCTCCTCACCTGCTGGTCGGCATGCCTGGGATCCACACCAAGCCTTACCGCAACCTCAATTGTTTCATCAAATTTCTTGTTTGCCGTTTGCAAAACCAGTTCCATAGCTTCCTGGGGTTCGTAAAGTTTCGTCCTATCCACAAGCTTTAAAGCTTCTTGATATGCCTTACTCCTTTTTGCCAATTATTTTCCCTCCCTGTGGTTTTATCGGAAGAATAACTCCTCCCACTTTAATGACGTAATTAGTCTACTACTGTTATGCCCATGCTGCGGGCTGTACCTTCTATCATCCTCATTGCTGCTTCCAGGCTCGCAGCATTTAAGTCCTTCATTTTAAGTTCGGCAATTTCCTTTATATCCTTTTTGGTTACCTTGCCCACTTTGTTTTTATTGGGCTCTCCCGAACCCTTTTCCACACCAGCAGCCTTCATTAGAAGTACGGATGCCGGCGGTGTCTTTAAAATAAAAGTGAAGGACCTATCCTGATATACGGTGATTTCGACAGGAATTATTAATCCTGCCTGAGCGGCTGTCTTTTCGTTGAACTCTTTGCAAAAGTTCATTATATTAATTCCCGTAGGACCAAGAGCTGGACCCACCGGTGGAGCCGGCGTCGCTTTGCCTGCAGGAATCTGTAGTTTTACCATTGCCACAACTTTTTTAGCCATTCAAACACCTCCCTTTCATTGAAGCATTTTTATATTTTTTCAACCTGGTTATATTCCAGTTCTATCGGTGTTTCCCGTCCAAAAAGCGATATTAAAACCTTTATCTTTTGTTTGTCGTGATTTACTTCTACCACCCTGCCTATCAATCCTTCAAAGGGACCGGAAATCACCTTTACATTCTGGTTAACTGCCAGGTCAATCTTTGGCTTGGGTTCTTCTATGCCCATTTGTTTTAAAATAGCCTTTACTTCCGAATCCTGAAGGGGAATTGGTTTATTACCTGTTCCCACAAATCCGGTTACTCCCGGGGTATTCCTTACCACATACCAGGAATCGTCGGTAACTACCATCTCAACGAGCACATATCCCGGGAAAATCTTTCTTTGGACCAGCTTTTTCTTGCCATTCCTTATTTCAACACTTTCTTCTACCGGGACCAGGACTCTGAAAATCTTATCCTGCATCCCCATCGATTCTACGCGTTTTTCCAGGTTTGCCTTAACCTTATTCTCATAGCCGGAATAAGTATGGATAACATACCACTTTTTTGATGCATTTTCCAAGGGGAAATACCCCTCCTTATCGGAGAATTAATTCCAGAATCTTGACAAGGAAGCTGTCCACTATCCAAATAAAAAGTCCTACCAATGCAACGGAAGTAACTACTACTATGGTAGAAGATATAAGCTCCTGTCTTGTGGGCCACGTAACTTTCTTTAATTCTGATCTCACTTCTTTAAAAAATTTCCCGCTTCTTTTCAAGAAGCCTTCTCCGCCGGCTGCCATTAAGTAAAATCCCCCTCATCCAATTTACTTCGTTTCTTTATGCAGGGTGTGTTTTCCGCAGTACTTGCAGTACTTTCTCAATTCCAATCGATCGGGATCATTTTTTTTATTTTTCTCTGTATGGTAATTCCTATGCTTGCATTCCGTGCATTCCAGCGTTATGTTTATCCGCATTCGGCCACCTCCTAACAAGTACGCATCGTCAAAATATCCTATTCTACAACAGTCACTTATAAAAATTTATCATAATTCATTTTCTATGTCAATAAAAAGCATAAAAATAAGGGGATTTTTCAAAATCCCCTTATTCCGGTAATCTTTCTTATTCAATGATCTCGGTTACTACGCCGGCACCTACCGTCCTGCCACCCTCA
>NZ_JBNARB010000024.1:0-27680 GCF_049723235.1 Thermovenabulum sp.
AGCATCGGCTTCCCAAGCCGAGGGTCGCGGGTTCGAATCCCGTTTTCCGCTCCAATAAGGAAAATCAAGGGTTCTGGTGATCGGCACCGGACCCTTTTTTTTTATGCCTTTATTAAGGATATAAAAACCTTCACAAAAAAATCAAAAAACAATGGTAAAACTTCATAGTTTCATAAAAAATAGATGATAAAGTATAGATAGTAAAAAGGAGGGACATTTTCTATGATGTGTATTTTATTTTTGTTAGTCACCGCCTTTATATTATTAAACTCCAAGGGAATTTTTGAAAGATTTGACAGGTCTGATAGAAATAATGCCTTAGCCCTTTTAAATGAAAAATACGCAAAGGGCGAAATATCCGATGATGAATACGAAAAAAGAAAAAAAATATTAAGCGCGTAGGAGGGATTTATTATGTGGAGAGGATGCGGGTTTTTTGGATATGGTCCCAATTTTATCGGTAGAGGCGGTTTTGACCTGTTCCCGTACTGGTATATAATGCTCGGAGTTAAGGTGGTAATGGGATTAGCGGTGATCTTTGCGGCTATTTATTTGGCGAAACTTTTATTAAACAAAACCTACACCAAAAGTATTTCCAGTGCTGCACTGGAAATACTGAACGAAAGGTATGCTAAAGGGGAAATCGACGAACAGGAATACATCAGCAAAAAGAAAAAAATTCTCGGTTATTAATTGAAAAGGTAAGTTTTGACAGGGTGGACATTTATAAGTTGTCCACCCTTTATTTTTTGGCGATATAAATTTGGCGATATAAATTCAAAACTAATATAAAAAAATATTTCGGGAAAATTAATTTATTAGCAGGAATTTGCGATTTTTTAGAGAATAACTTATTAGTAAATATACTCATCAGTGATGAGGAGGTAAAAAATGAAAGACCCTTATAAAGCGGGAATGTTCAAAAACAATCCCTATGCAAAAAAAAAGCCCGTTAAGGGTATCATAAAAGTAGTATTGGATGGAATTTACGATGAGAGGGGGTTAAATTTAATAGTTCAACCCTCCAGGTGTTTGTTAAAAAACGAAATTCACGAACTTATTCTAACTACCGAAGAGGTAAAACCCGGGGACGGAGTAAATAAAATCGCTTACTTGGGTTTTTTTGAGGTAACAGAAGGATCGGTGGCAGTATACGGAGATCCGGTCAAGATCGGTGGAAAACAGGTGGGCGTTATTGCCGGATACGATGAAACCCATTTTCCCAACCACTACAACATTGTGGTGAAGGGAACGGAGCTTTTATCGGGAAAGGATAGACTTTTGGAGCTGGATATGGAAGTGGAGATTGGATAATAAATTTTTTGACATAAAAAATTAAATTAAAAGGAGGACTCAGTATGCCAAAGTTTAAGAAAAAGTTTGAAATGTACCGTCACCTTCAAATGAATATTCCCAATATCTACGCAGAGGCGAGAAAAGCAGCCGATGAAATAGGTATCCCAGCGGAACTTCGCGGGAAATTCGGTCTTACAGGTGCTATTTCCGGATGTCCCTCTCCTTTAACCAAAAAGGTCAGGGAAGCTCTGGATAGGGGAAGCACCGAGGTTATACCCTTAGCCAAACTTGTAGATGAAATAAGGTCTATAGTAAAGGATGTATACGGAGATGAATACGATGCAGCTCCGATTAACACCTGTGAAGCAGGGCTCTGGGTTACCTTTGACACCCTTTTCACACCCCCCATGCAGGGAAGAGGGGATAACTATTTAACCAGGTACATCATACCCTATGAAAAGCACCTGCATCATCACGGAGGTTATGGAAGGCCCTTCCCGCCAAAATTTAAAGATATTCTCGCCGATAGGGGCTGCACCGCTGGAGAGCTTGGATTTTACGGCAAAAGGCAGAATAACCTGAGTGAATACATCGTTCCCTTAGTAGGAGCCGACTATTCCGTTCACGGAATTAAGTACCATCCGGTAATACTCCTTACAAAAGTAGATCCCGAAGCCTCCGCTAAGAAGATTAAGGTAGTAGCGGAAAGACATTGCACCATGCTTTCGGGTATTACATCCTTAGGATACGATACTCCGGGATACGGCTACGGTGTAAAAGACTCGGATGGCACTCCAGTGCTCCAGAAGAGACTGGCAGAAATAGCTCATGAATACGATGTACCTTATGTAATTGATAATGCCTGGGGCGTGCCTTTTATCGGTCACGATATAAGAAAGAGCGGTGCGGATGTGGTAATTTACAGCATGGACAAAGCCAGCGAATCCACCACTGCAGGTTTAATAATTGGTAAAGAGGATGTAATGGTGCAGATAAGAAGGGCCTTAGGATATCACGGCGATAGGTACGGTACGACAGCCTCTTACGGAAAAGCGGCATACGTTACCAACGACCCGGGCAAGGAAGCACTGCTCGGCGTGATAGAAGCGTTAAAAGAATTGAGGGACAATCCTGAAGCCCTTACCAAACCCGTCGATGACCTTTACGAAGTCGTTGTAGAAGAATTCGAACAAATTCATCCCAAGATAAAGAAAGGGCTTATTATTACCAAATCCTATAACAGCAGGGCGGTAGAAGTAAACTACGAGAACACATGGACCAAGGATGAACTGGGACTCCCCATATTCTCAATAGAGGATATGTACGCCGGTTCCAATATATTCCAGAGCGGTGTGTCTCAGATGGGCGTAATACCCACCGTCGCCTATGATGCCAACATCTTCATTTCTCCCGGACTTGGAACGACGGATGAAGACGGACAGCTCATTAAGGACAATGCCAGGTATGCGGTCAGGGCTCTGGTAAAACTTATGGAGATAGTTGCAAAATACAGCGGTTATCTCGACTAAGAAGGAGTTTATATTATGGCTGGAGTAAAAAGGAAAATCCTTCTTGCTCCGCTTGACCCGGTCCACGATATCGGCCTTAAAGTAATTAAGAGGGGGCTGGAGAAGGCAGGTCACGAAACCATTCTCCTCCCCCCTGACCTTACTCATGAGGAAGTAATAAAGGCTATAATAGAAAACGATGTGGATGTGGTTCTGATAAGCAGAACCCTGGGTTACGGAGTTGCCGAACTGCTCGCCCGATTTATCGACTTGGCCGAGGCAGCAGGCATCAGGGAAAAAGTAAAAATCGGTATCGGAGGAATGGCGATAAAACCTGAACTGGCTGCAGAACTGGGTTTTGATGCCGGATTTGGTCCCGGCACCACCGTGGAAGAAGCGATTGCTTTTGTAGAGGGAAGAGAATACGTGCCCGTAAATTACACCCAGGAGAAGCAAAAGGTGGATATCACCGAAGGTTACACCTATGCTTTTAAAAACAAAAACATAGAAAGCCTGCTTTTAAAGATTACCGATGGGATCTTAGATTACGTAAAGGGCCTTTCTACTCCCGGTATTAAAAGGGCACAGATCCGGGAGAAAATCCTTGATGAAAAGGATGAAAAAACAAAGGATATTCTTCGCAGGGAATACGCTTCTTACTGTGATGAAATGATAAAAGCCTTTTACGAAAAAGGCACTTTAAAGAACAAAACCCGCTTTTTAACGGAGAAAGAAATAGCCTCCTTAAAGGATTACGTAGAAAGAACCAATGAAAATCTCCAAATTACCAGGCTGCAGCATATAAAGGAGAACCCGGTGGTTTTTGCCCAGTACGGCACCGGCTGCCCCTTTATGGATATTGCCCACATAAAGGTGTGTGAGGCATGGGGGGCGGATGGAGTTGTACACTTTGACCCTTCCTGGGGAGCGAGAACCGAAGGGTTTTACGAGGGATACATTACTCATGAGGAAGATGGTTCGGTAATTACTTACGAGAATTTGAAAAGAATTAAAGATTCGCTTTTACCATCCACTCTCTGGCAGGTAAGGGCTCACAGGGGTTTGAACACTCCGGAAACCGTACTTTTGGCGGGCAAGCTCGGCGCCGACCTTACCAAAATAAACATTGCCTACGGGTCGCTGGGAGGCGGTACCGATCCCGAAAGGCTAACGGTAGATGCGGTAGAGGCGATAAAATACGCTGCAAGATTTAACATGCCCTTTGATGTGGTGACCAATGAAGAGCTCTGCGGAGTGCCTGCCTTCAAAGCCTTTGCTGGTATGCTCATAACGGTAATGCTGGGCATAAGACTCGGGGCAAAGCCAATCCTTCAACCGCTCTTTTGCTATTCTCCCGAAGTTATGATTAACGGCAGAATGGAAAATAACTACGTGGATTTCAATGCAGCAAAAATTATTGCTTTGAGGAATATAATCGATGCACCCATATGGTGCGGTGCACCCATAGGTTTTCTCACTCAGACCGAAGACAGGGTGCAGTCTTCTTTGAGCACAGCCCTTCACGCATCCTTGGCCTCTTCCCTGGGAGTTGATGCCATTACCATTGCTTCTGCCGACGAAGCTTATTCGGGAGGACCAATTTCCGCAGCATCGAGAGTTGATACCCTCCGAGCTGTCCAGGCTTCCTTCAGGTTTTTTGGAAACTGCAGTATAACACCTTCGGAGAATGCTGAAAAATGGGCCCAGGAGTTAATTGAAGGTATAGAAAGGGTACTTTACCGGGTTTCCACGTCGGAAAGCTTTGTTAAAGCTTTATACGACGGAATCCTGGGAAGCAGAGAAGATGGCGCCTATCCCGGCAGGGCCGGTCAAAATTCAACCTTTCGGTAAAATCACCGAAAGGTTTTTTATTATTTTAAGGTTTTTAAAAGGAATAAAGAAATTAAGGGGGAATATAATTAAGTAATATAAAATTTAAAATAGGAGAGGTTTTGATGAAAAAAAGACAACTGTTTTTTGTATCGCTGATCGTAATTATACTTTTTGCGCTTAGCTGCTATTTCTTTTTTTCATCAAGGCAGCCCGGCCGGGAGGCTCTACCCTCCGTTAACGATATACCAAGATACGAAATAGAAGGGGAATTTTTTCCGGAAACGGGGGTTTTTTCCGGGAAGGAAATGGTATATTATAAAAATAACGAAGGGGAGCCTTTAAAGGAGCTTTTATTTCATATTTACCCCAATGCCTTTAACAAAGAGGAGACGGCTCCTTTTACCGCTGAAGAATTTGAACTGGCCTATCCCGAGGGGTTTTCCTGGGGAGGAATTGCGATTAGCAGGGTTTTATTGGACGGAATGCCCGCTGTTTTTAAAACCGATGGAACCATCCTTGCGGTGAATTTGAACGGAGAATTAAATCCCGACCGGGAAGTAAAGGTATACATAGAGTTTAAAATAAAACTTCCAAAGAGTCCCGGACGTTTTGGATATTTCAAGGATACATACAATTTCGGCAACTGGTACCCTATCCTTTGCGTTTACGATAAAGAGGGCTGGCGCAAAGACCCTTATTATAAAATAGGTGATCCCTTTTACAGCGACATAGCCTATTATAATTTCACCCTTTACGCACCCGCGGAGTATATTCTGGCAACAACGGGAGAAATAGTGGAGCAAAAGGAGGAAAAAGGCAAAAAGAAATGGGTGGTTAAAACCGGTCCCGTAAGAGACTTTGCCTTTGTAATGAGCAAAGAATTTAAAATTAAGGAGACATATGCGGGAAAAACCAGGGTAATATCTTATTATTTTAAAGGAGATGAAGAAAATGGTAAGAAAGCCTTAGAGGCCGCCAGAAAGGCAATAAACTATTTCAGCGAAGCTTTTGGCCCATATATATACAGTACCTATTCCGTTGTGGCTGCGGATTTTTACATGGGTGGTATGGAATACCCAAATCTGGTTCTTATAGATAGAAACCTTTATAAAGATGGACTCATGCTGGAATACGTAATAGCCCATGAAACGGCCCACCAGTGGTGGTACGGAATGGTAGGGAACGATGAAGTAAAGGAACCCTGGTTGGATGAGGCTGTTACGGAATACTCCACAATACTTTATTTTGAAAAGCACTACGGGAAAAGACAGGGTTCGGAAATTTACGAGAACTTTATCCTGAACCCCTATAAATTTTACCAGATGGCCAAAAATACCGGCCCAATTATGCGACCCCTGAGCGAGTTTACCGACTGGAGAGAATATGATGCGGCAGTATATAAAAAAGGGGCGATTATGCTTAAAGAGCTGGAAAAAAGAATAAGCAAACCCAAAATGATAAAAGCCCTGAATGTTTATTATCACCGAAATCTTTTGAGGAATTCAACGGTCGAGGAATTTATCAGGGCAATAAACGATACTACAGGTACGGATTTCAGGGAATTGATTTTTAAAATGCTGAGAGAAGAGAAGGAATTAAATCTTGCTGCATAACTTTTTAAAAGGGGGTAATTTTTTGAAAGCAAAAAGCAATAAAGGACTTTTTCTTGCAATTCTGGGGACGGTGTTTTTTAGCACAAGCCCCGTTCTGACCAGGATGGTACACGGAATACCTTCCCAGGAAATAGCTTTTTTCAGGATGCTCTTGGGGTCCCTCTTCATATTTACCGCTTCCAGGATTTCCGGGGTAAATCTCATGCTTCAGGGAAGGGATATTGTAAAGTTTGGATTTTACGGCATCATTACCGCCCTGCATTTTCTTTTCTACATAGAGTCGGTAATGTTCACGACCATTGCCCACTCCTTGAGCCTTGTTTATACTGCACCCATAATGATTACCCTCCTTTCGGGAATTATTTTAAAGGAAAAGATCCCGAGAAAAAAATACTTGGGTATATTGGTGGTTATCTTAGGAGTGGTTATTCTTGCGGGCTTTGAACCGGTGCTGACGAAAAAGATGATCCTGGGGGACGTTTTTGCCCTTTTATCCGCCTTTTGTTTAGCTCTTTATTCCTTAGCGGGAAGAAGGGAGAGGGATGCCTATCCCCTTTTAAAATACGTTTTCTGGGTCTACTTTTTATCAGCACTGTTTTTATTTTTACTTTCCCTCAGAAATTTTGTAATGCCCTCCGGGTTGAGCCAGTGGATTCCTTTGATACTTCTGGGGCTGTTACCAACTACGTTGGGACATACTTTATATAACGCGGGACTCAGGTATATCCATCCCACTTACGCAAACCTCATCTCCACTCAGGAAGTAACGGGAGGGATAATCCTCGGCATATTATTATTAGGGGAGGTACCTTCTCTTAATTCAATAATAGGGGTACTTGTGATGTTTGCAGGGCTTTACTGGGTTCTTTCCGATGTTGGATAAAAAAAGAATTTGATTTAGAAGGAAAAATATGATATATGTAGAATTATAAATATTACAAAAGGATTACATTTTTGTTACAAATTGTGTAAGAAAGGAGTGGGGGGATGAGGTTAAGGGTCCCTTCCGGGTGGAAAGGCAAAAATCCCATTTTTTTTATTACACCCCTTGTGATATTTTTGCTGGTGGCAATAGCTTCATTAAGAAGCGGAGCATACATAATTACCTGTAACGGTCAGGAACTGGGCGGCGTAAAGGATAAAGCAATTCTGGAAAAGGCAAAACAAAAGCTTACCGAAAAGTACAGAGAAACCTACGGCAGCGATATAATAGTCGAAGGGGAATTTACTTTCCTGCCTCTGCGGAAGGAAAATGTCCAATTTTTAAATGAAGAAGAATTGGCTT
Organism: Thermovenabulum sp.; assembly: GCF_049723235.1. Classification (NCBI taxonomy): domain Bacteria; kingdom Bacillati; phylum Bacillota; class Clostridia; order Thermosediminibacterales; family Thermosediminibacteraceae; genus Thermovenabulum; species Thermovenabulum sp. The sequence goes on from NZ_JBNARB010000024.1 coordinate 7,536, forward strand.
TGCTAATTGAAAAAAGCGCAAGCCTTAAAACTAAGGCTATTGCTATAAATATAAACGACAAGGATGTAGCCTTTGCTAAAAACCTGGAGACGGCTCAGCAAATCCTTGAGGATGTTAAAAAATATTACGTGGACATGGTACCCGGTGAACTTGTGAAGGTAGAATCCCCGGATGCCATTAAATTAGAAGAAAAGGCAGTGGAATTAGAAAAAATACTGGGGGATACCGAATTAAAGCAGCTTTTGATAAACGGAACCCCGGAATTTAAAGAATACAAAGTGGCTCAAGGGGATACCCTGTGGGCTATTGCAAAGAAAAACGGCGTATCGCTGGAAAAACTCGTGGAAGCAAACCCCCATTTGAAATCGGCAGACCGCCTTTCGCCCGGAGATAAAATTTACTTGGAGGAGAGAAAACCCCTGCTCAACTTTACCGTGGTAAAAAAAGTTACTTACCAAAAAACCATTCCCTACAATACGGTAGTGGAAAAGGACAGCTCCATGTGGAAATGGGATCAGAAGGTTAAAACCGAGGGCAGGGAGGGTTTAAAAGAATTAGCTTCCCAGGTTGTATATAAAAACGGAGTTAAAGTAGATGAGCGGGTTCTGGGAGAAAAAATAATTAGGGAACCTGTGACAAAAGTGGTGGTAAGGGGAACGAAAAGCGAGGTAGCTTTCCGCGGCAGCGGCCGGTTTTTATGGCCTATAACGGGCAGCATCACTTCTCCCTACGGCAAAAGAGGCCGGGATTACCATGAGGGAATAGATATAGGAGCTTCCTTGGGGTCACTGGTGGCGGCTTCCAACAGCGGCGTTGTGGTCTTTGCCGGAAGAAATGGAGCCTACGGGAATTTAATAATAATAGACCACGGCGGTGGAATTCAAACCTATTACGCTCATCTGAGCAAAATACTGGTGTCGGAAGGGCAAAGGGTCGAGAAGGGAAGCGTTATAGGAAGAGTGGGAAGCACCGGAAGGTCTACCGGACCTCATCTACACTTTGAAGTGAGGATTAACGGGACTCCCAAAAACCCCATTACCTATCTGAACAAGTAGTAAAATTAAGGTATTAAGAAAAGCCTGGCAGGGAAATTCCCTGCTTTTATTTTGGAAAAATTTTTAAGGGAGGCAGGAATATGCTTGAAGCACTGGTAATAGGACCGAGAGGAAAAATGGGAAGGTTAATCGTTAAATCCCTTGATTCTGCAAAAAATGCCAGGATAGCCGGGGCTCTGGCGCCAAAAGGGGCGGAATATGTAGGCAAGGATGTGGGACTTTTGTGCGGATTGGGGAAGGAAATAGGTGTTAAGGTGACGGACGACCCGGAAAGCGCTGTAAGGGACTGCAATGCGGTGATAGACTTTACTTTCCCGGAAGTTTCTCTGGAAGTACTGAAGTATGCGGTAAAATACAAAAAGGCGCTGGTTTGCGGAACAACCGGATTTAAAAAGGAACAAAGGGAGGAATTTTTAAAGGCTTCTGAAGTGATACCCATTGTATTTGCAGGAAATACCTCCATTTTAATAAATCACGTATACAGGATACTGGAGTACTTAGCAAAAAACGTGGGTGAATTTGCGGATATCGATATAGTGGAGATGCATGACAGATTTAAAAAGGATGCGCCCAGCGGAACATCCCTTGAGATGCGGGAAGTTCTTAAAAGAACACTTCCCGAAAAAAACGTAAATATTCACTCTATTAGGGGTGGGGATGTGCCCAGCACCCACAGGATAATATTTAATTTGCCCGGGGAGAGGTTAGAGCTGACCCACCACGCCACCACCTTTCAATGTTTTGCCGAGGGTGCGGTTAGGGCGGCAGAATTCCTGCTCTCAAAGGAAAAAGGTTTTTACACTATGAAAGATGTGTACGGTATATCCTGATGGCAAAAATAAGAATTGGTTTAAGGAAGGGAAAACGTTATAAATGGCGAATATAAATTAAAGAGGTGGTGGTCTTGAAAAACAAAATCCTGGTGGTGGATGATGAAAAACCAATTGTGGATATTTTAAAATACAACCTTTCAAAGGAAGGCTACGAGGTAGTTGCCGCCTTTGACGGCGAAGAAGCCGTGGAAATAGCTTTTTCTGAAAAACCCGACCTGATACTTCTTGACATAATGCTTCCCAAAAAGGACGGTTTTACCGTCTGTAAAACCCTGAGGGAGAAGATGACATGTCCTATTATCATGCTTACGGCAAAGGGCGAAGAAGTTGACAAGGTACTCGGCCTTGAGCTGGGAGCTGATGATTACGTGACAAAGCCCTTCAGCATGCGGGAACTTTTAGCAAGGATCAGAGCAAACCTGAGGAGAATTAGCCTGAACGGTGACGAAAGCTCAAAAAAGGTCATCCGGGTTCAGGACCTGGAAATTGACCTCACGAGTTTCCAGGTAAGGAAAAAAGGAGAACCGGTAGAATTGACCTTCAGGGAATTTGAACTTCTTAAATTTCTGGCCAACCAGCCCGGAGTGGTTTTTTCCAGGGAAAAACTGCTGGAAGAGGTCTGGGGTTACGAATACTACGGAGATGTCAGGACTGTGGATGTGACCATCAGGCGGTTGAGGGAAAAAATTGAGGATGATCCCTCCGACCCAAAATACATAATTACCAAAAGGGGTATTGGATACTATTTTGTAAAATAAAATGGGGGATCCCTTTTGTTTAAGAGCATACAGATGAAACTTGTAATTATATACATACTGTTAATACTCCTTGCCATGGAAGTGGTGGGTGTATATCTTTTACAATCTTTGGAAAGATATCATATAAAGAACTTCTCTACCTATTTAAACGGGCAGGCCCAGATAATTTCCAACCTTCTTTCAAGATACTTGGGGGAAGAGAAAAAGGTTGACGAGATTCAGGTGATTGTAGAAGGATATATAAAACAGATCTCACCAACTGTAGAGTGTATGCTGGTTCTGGACGATAAATCTACGGTGCTGGCATCCACCAATGAGGAGATTTATCCCAAGGGGAAAAAGATACTCCAGCCGGAATTGATAAAGGCTTCCTTCGGGCAGGTGGGAGAAGAAATACGGTTGGATTCTTCTAAAGGAAGGTACGATTATCTGGCGTATCCCATAAAGGAAGATAACCGGGTGGTGGGGATAGTATATTTAATTTCCCCTATGGAGAGCATATACGAAACATTGAGCGAAATAAAGACTATACTTTTTACGGCAACCTTGATAGCCCTTTTAATTACCGGGGTGCTGGGGTACTCCCTTTCGAAAACTATAACCGGGCCAATTCAGGAGGTTACCAACAAGGCAGCCCTTCTTGCCGAGGGGAATTTTGACCAGAAAATTGAGGTAAAATCTAAGGACGAAGTGGGAAAACTTACCGAAATGTTCAACTTCCTGGCGGGAAGGCTTAAGGAAACCTTGGAGCAGATATCCGAAGAAAAAAACAAGATGGAGGCCATATTTAAAAATATGGCGGATGGTGTAATTGCCCTTGATAAAGAGGGGGAGGTAATTTACGTAAATCCCGCCGCCTTTAAACTGCTCGAGGTGGAAGAAGGCAATTCCTACCGGGTTCTGGGAGAAAAATTAAAGGAAGAACTGAAGATAGACATTAAAGGAGAAATAAAATCCCAGAAGGATTTTATGGCAAAAATTAACGATTCGATTTTGAAAATAATCATTGCCCCGATGAAAAGGGAAGAGAAAACGGCAGGGTTTATACTTATCCTTCACGATATTACAAAGGAACAGAAGTTAGAAGAAATGAGAAGGGAATTCGTGGCAAACGTATCCCATGAACTCAGAACGCCTTTGACCACTATAAAAAGCTATACCGAAACCCTTCTGGATGGGGCTTTAAATGATGAGGAAGTTTCAATGCAGTTTTTGAATGTAATTAACGAGGAAACCGACAGGATGACCCGTATTGTAAACGATCTTCTCGAACTATCCCGGATCGACAACAAAGAAGCGCGTTTTAATAAAAAGGCTATAAATCTTTCGAAGATTTTAGCCACTGCTGTATCAAAAATGAAGGTTAATGCTAAGAAAAAGGGAATAATTATTTACGAAAACGTAAAAGAGGATTTACCCCTCTGTTATGCCGATGCGGATAAAATGGAGCAGGTTTTTCAAAACATCCTCTCCAATGCTATAAAATACACTCCTGAAGGGGGAAATATAACGGTAAACCTCTGGAGTGAAAGTAATTTCGTTGTAACTTCTATCAAGGATACGGGCATAGGTATACCCCGGGAAGATCTGCCCCGCATTTTTGAAAGATTTTACAGGGTGGATAAGACAAGAAGCAGGGAATTTGGCGGAACCGGTCTGGGTCTTTCTATCGCAAAGGAAATAGTAAAGGCCCATGAGGGAGAAATAGAAATAAAAAGCGAACTCGGCAAAGGAACGGAGGTTATTGTAAAAATTCCCTGTATAGTGTAATTTAAAATTAATTTGCGTGTAATATAAATGTAATAAAAATGGATTAAACTAATAGTAGAAATATATATAAAAGGGTGTTTTTTATGAAGAGAATCGGGATCGCTCTAATTTTGGTGCTGTTGATGTTGTTTTTGTTCACCACCATTGCATCGGCCGAAGAAAATTTCATAATTTTTAAGCCGGAAAAGGACTCTACATCGGAAAAAGTTCTACCGATTTCCGGACAAACGGAGCCCGACTCGGTTATTGTAGTTTTCCTGAATGGGGAAAAGATGGATGAAATTACGGTTGGTGCATCGGGCATCTTTGCTACTCAGTTGGAGCTAACGGAAGGGGTCAACAAGGTTAGCTTTAAGGTTACCTTCCCTTCGGGAACCACCAAGACTTTTGCAAAAAAGATCCTGTTAATTAACGAAGACCAGATGAGCACCAGTATTTTACAATTGATAAAAGCCATACTTATTTTAAAATAAAGGCGGTGCTTATGTGAAGAAAGACGGATTTAATTTCCTCGTTCTCCTTCTTCTTGTATGCACCAGCCTTTTTCTTTCTTATATGACCTGGTCGCAAATATCCAGCGGCCCTGTCAAAAAAAGCTTTGAACTAATTGAAAACAGGCCCGTAGACTTAGAAGAGTTTTTAAAACCTTCTCAGGTAATTGTGAGCTTTGGCCAGAATACCCATACGGTTTTGAACCAGGAAAACCCCTATTTTGAAGAAACATGGGGGTATTTAAAATCCTATACCGGTAAAATAAGTTCTTCGGTTAGCGCAACCGGCACCTCAAATAGCGATAAATTTCTACAAAAAAGAGGAATCGAATTTGTATTTGACAGCTCCCTCCCTTATTCTCTTTTAAAGACCCTGATGAACTTAAATGTGGACACACCGGTATTAAAAGACGATCAGAGGATAGTATCGGTGGTGCTGGCGGAAGATGACGGCCTTTCGGTATTTTTAAAAGGGGAAGCGGGAGAATTATTTAAAATTGGCAGTACAAAGGAATACGGGGAATTTACCTCTATTGTAACGAAGATTAAAGAGGCCAAAACCCCCCTGTATACCCTTCTTCCAAAGACGAACCTTTATATTAAAATATCAAAAGATATTTACATTCCCCTGGATAATCTTCAGTTACCCGTTTACTCCGTAAAATCTGCTAAAAATAACCTGCAAAACCTGGCACCCAAATTTTTCCCGGATTTTACCATAGCAAGAAAAATAGAAGAAAAGGATGGGGCTATAATTTTCACCGATGGCACGAGAGGGCTGAGAATATTTCCCAAGGGCGGCCTCGAATTTACAAGGCCTCTTTTTAAAGAACAGAAATCTAAAAGCAATTTTAAGGATGCCTTGACCAATGCGGCTAATTTCATTGCCTCCCACGGGGGCTTTCCCAAAAGTGCCTACCTTAGCTCTTATAAGGTAAACAACCAGTCAATAACCTTTGTATTTCGAGATAGGCTTAACGGTTTACCTTTGATAAAATCTAAAGATTACCTGGTGGTAACGGTGGAAGATAATCAGGTAACCTATTACTATAGATGGCTCAAGGAAGGGGAAAAAATCGAAGAAAGGATAACGGCGATTTCGCCCATTAAAGCCATTGACATGGTAGTTAGTGCAAAAAAAATAAAGGAAATATACGACCTATATTTAGCCTATGCGGAAAAGGACGGTTTTTACTTGCCCGTATGGGTTATAAAAACTGACAAAGGGGAATTTTATGTAGATGCAAGAAACGCCTCGGAAATAACGCTTACGCCCTCCGGAGATGATGTTTGATGGACTGGAAAAAAGCCATAACGATACTTGCAGTCTCATTTTTTTTAGTAAACCTTTTTATGGCGGCAAACCTTTATATGCGGGATGTCATAAATGAAAGGATTTCGGGTTTTAACACGTCTTTGGAGGTAATGAATCTTCTTAAAGAAAAGGGGATTTCCGTAAAAGGAAGCCTTCCCTCTAAAGGGCAGGATGCCTGGTGGCTGGAGGTAGAACCCCGGGGAAAAATAATAATGGAGGGTTACAGCCGTGAAGTAGAACAGGGTTTCTGGAACATGGATGCCGGTGCGGTAAGGAAAATAGCCCAGAATTTCGTCCAGGAAAAGGTAGGTATGCCTTCCGATGCCCGGTTTTTCAAACAGGAATTCGACAGGGAACTTAAAGAATACCGGGTGGATTTTTTGCAGGAGTACAGGGATATCCCCATTTACAACAGCTATATTAAAGTGAGGATAAGGGCGGATGGAAGGATAATTATAGAAAAAAACTGGTTAAAAATAGAAGGATTTAAAGGCAAAAAAAGGGAAGTTGTTTTACCTGTTGTAGCCCTGCTAAAAGTGGCAGAACTGAAGGGAAAGGATAAACCGATACTTGTAACCAGCATAAAAGAGGGCTATTTTTCAAAACCGGTAAATGGCGAAAAATGGCAGATTCCTCCGGTATGGAGGGTGGAACTGGATGATGGCGAAGTTTTCTACATAAACGCATTTACGGGAGAGCAGGAATAAAAAATTTTTGCACCGAAGGGTGCTTTTTTATTTTGCCTTTTTTTAATTTTTTAATATAATAATAGAAAATATAAAAAACTAAAGGAGAGTTTTATATGGGCAAAAGGGTGGTTAGTCTACCTTATGGCAAAAAAACAATGGAATTTGAGATTGAAGAAGAAAATATTCTGGGAGTAATTGATGGCAAAAAATTCGATATTATCCTGAACGAAGAAGAAGAGATAAAAAAAGCCCTGAAAACGCCGATAAAATCAAAACCTCTGAAAGAAATGGTGAAAGAAGGGATGAGGATTGCTATTATCGCCAGCGATATCACCCGGGTGGCAAAAAACGATGTGGTGATTCCACTTTTGCTGGACGAACTGAACGAAGCGGGAATCCCCGATGATAATATAACGATTATCACTGCCACGGGAACCCACAGAAAACACGAAGAAACAGAGCTCAAAGCGCTTTTCAAAAGCGCTTACGGCAGGGTTAAAATAATAGATCACGATGCCCGGGATGAAAACAATCTGGTATACTTGGGCAGGACTTCCAGGGGTACTGAAATATACATAAATAAAAGGGTATTCGATGCCGATTTTATAATATTAACGGGAGCTATCAGTTATCATTTTATGGCGGGATTCAGCGGAGGAAGAAAAAGCATATGCCCGGGCGTATCGGGCTACAAAACAATACAGATGAACCACAAGCTCATGTTAAATCCCGACGAAGAAAAAGGGGGCATACACCCCGGTGTAGGCCATGGCAGGATTAAAGGCAATCCCATGGCGGAGGATTTAGAGGAGATCTGCGACAGAGTAAAACCCGATTTTATAATAAACGTCATTTTAGACGATGGGGGTAACCTGGTAAAGGTGGTCTCCGGTGACTGTAAGGAGGCGTTTTATGAAGGGTGCGGCCTGGCGGCATCCCTTTTCAGCGCAAGGGTTCAAAGCAAAGCGGATGTTTTGTTCCTTTCCTGCGGGGGATTTCCAAAGGACATCGACTTTTATCAGGCAACGAAAGCTGTGGAAAACTGGCTGAATGCGATACAAGATGGAGGGTTTTTAGTATTATCGGCGGAATGCCCCGACGGAATAGGCCATGAGGGATTTTACGAAATTATAATCCGCTACAGTAACAGGAAGGAAAGAGAGAAAGCCTTGAGGGAAGATTTCAGCATAGCGAGGGCCGTAGGTTACATCCTCACTCTTGGACTTGAAAAGATAAATATTATTTTGGTTTCCTCAATGGAAGAAAAATTGGTCAGGGAAATGGGCATGATACCCGCTCGCGATTTGAACGATGCGGTTAATTATATATATAAAAATTTTAAATCCGATTTTAAAGCCTATGTTGTACCCCATGCTTCGACAATTGTACCCTTTTTGGAAAATAATGATGAAATATTTCCCGGGAAATAAAATATTGCGATTATAAGGGGGGATTTTTTTGAAAAGCGTGGTCTATTTTGCTGATGCCCGGGCGAAGGAGTACGATTACAGGTACAGCTTTGTGGCAAAATTTGAGGAAATATTAAACAGGATAGACTTTGCCTCGTTTATTAACAAGGACGATTATGTAGCCATTAAAACCCATTTCGGATCCTATGGGGCCCATAGAATAGTAAGGCCTGTGTTCTTGAGAAAAATTGTGGAAAAAATAAAAACGGTAGGCGGCAACCCCTTTGTGACCGACACGGTGAGGATACCGGGCCTGGAGTATCTTGAGGTTGCCAATATGGAAGGAATCAACCACCTCTCGGTAGGGGCTCCTGTAATCCTTGCTGACGGCATTTTCGGCAGGGATCAAATAAGGGTAAAATCCGGTCCCATATTAAAAGATGTGGGCGTAGCTTCTGCCATTTATTATGCTCCCGCCATGATAGTGGTGTCCCACTGTAAGGGACATATTGGTTCCGGTTACGGAGGAGCTATAAAAAATCTGGGTATGGGAGGTATAAGCTGTAAAGATCACTGCGGCAGAGGTGAGAGGGGAAGGATTCATTTTTATGAAAACAAGCATTTGATCTGGCTTAAGGAAAAGTGTATCCGATGTTTGAGCTGTATAAATGTCTGTCCTCATAAGGCGATAAGGTTTGAGGGCGATGAACTCATTATTGACAAGAGCATATGTGTAAAATGTGCCCGGTGCGCGAGGGTTTGCAAAGAAAAAGCCTTAGAGGTGCCCATTGATGAAGAAACCTTTCAAAGGGGACTGGCCGAAGCCGCCTATGCGGTAATCTCCACCTTTGAAAAAGGCAGGATACTTTACGTTAATTTTATTACCGAAGTCCAGCCCGAATGCGATTGTATGCCCATGGCCGACACTCCGCTTATACAGGATCAGGGTGTACTGGTTTCCTTTGACATAGTGGCGGTGGAGCAGGCCTCGCTGGATTTAATTAACGGTGCGGATCCCCTCCCTCAGTCTAAAGCATCGGATAAAAGCGTCAAAAAGGGGGAAAATATTTTAAAGAAAGTTACGGGAAAGGATGCCCAGCTTCAGATTGATGCAGCCTTTGAACTCGGCCTTGGAAGCAGGGAATACGAACTTATCGAAATAAAGGAAAAAACCACCTGAAAATCTTTCCTTGAGGAGGGGTATGTACGGTAAAAAATGCAAAAACCCTTGTGGCAATAATCCTGATAAGTGCATTAATAGGAGCGGTTTCCTCTACCTTTGTTACAACGAAGATAATCTACGGGGAAAGGCAAAAATCTTTCGAGCCACCTGCCAGGACACAGACCATTTCCGACAGGGAGGTGCCGATCCCGGATATAGCAAGAGAAATTACTCCGGCCGTAGTAGGCGTTGTAACCACCTATATAGATTATGATTTCTTTTTCAGGAAGGTGGAAAGCCAGTCTATCGGTTCTGGAATACTGGTGGACGAAAGGGGCTATATACTTACCAATGCTCATGTGGTGACGGGATCGAACAGCATCACGGTTTACCTGTACGATGGGAGAAAATTTAAAGCAAATAAAATCTACGAGGATGGGGAACTGGATTTAGCGGTAATCAAAATTGATGGAGACAATTTAACCGCCGCAAAGCTTGGAGATTCCGATAAAGTGGTGGTGGGGGACAGGGCTATAGCCATAGGTAACCCTTTAGGTCTTACCCTTCAGAGGACCGTAACGGCGGGTATAATTAGCGCATTGAACAGAACCATAGCGGTGGGGACAAAAAGGAGCATGACTCTGATTCAGGATTTAATTCAAACCGATGCTTCAATAAACCCCGGCAACAGCGGAGGGCCTCTTTTAAACGGTAAGGGAGAAGTAATAGGGATAAATACGGTAAAAGCTACGGAAGCCGAGGCTATCGGCTTTGCAATACCCATTAATTTGGCCAAACCCATAATTAAGAAAATACAGGAAACGGGTAGCTTTGAAAAACCCTACATCGGCATTGAGGGTATAGACAGGGAAATGGCAAGGCTTTTTAATATAGACGTGCCGGTAGATGGAGGCATATTTGTAATAAAGGTGCATGAAAATAGCCCTGCGCAGGAAGCAGGAATAAGGCCCGGGGATATAGTATTAAGTATAAATGGAGAAAAACTTACGAAAGTTTCACATTTAAGAAAAATGTTATACGCTTTAGGACCCGGACAGACTGCCAAGGTAGAATTACTGAGGGGAAAACAAAAAATGTCGGTGCAAATTTTAATAGGAAGAGAATCTTGAATACTTTGAGGAGAGGAGAATACGATGAAGGTTTACAGGACGGCATGTCCGAGGGACTGCCTGGGAGCCTGCGCTCTGAAGGCAACCGTAGATGAATCGGGGAGACTTGTAAAGGTACAGGGGGATGAAGACCACCCCTGGACGAGAGGTTTTACCTGCATTAAAGCAAAAAGTTACCCGGAAATTGTCTACAGCGAAAAAAGGCTGAAAAAACCCCTGATAAAAATGGGGGAGGAATTTAAAGAAGCTTCATGGGATTATGCCCTTGATGAAATATGTAACAGAATGCAAAAGGTAATTGAGGAATACGGGAATCTTGCAATTCTTCATGAGTCTTCGGGAGGCTCCGAAGCCCTTACGAAAAATATCGACAGGGGTTTTTTTAACGCTCTGGGAGGGGTTACCGTAAGTGAGGGGTCCCTCTGCTGGGGAGCGGGCATAGCTGCACAAAAATACGATTTTGGTGGGCTTTCCGAAAACGACCTGACGGAAATTGAAAACGCCGCAACCATAGTTCTATGGGGGAGGAATATCCTTTCTACCCAGCCCAATGCTTTTTATTTCATTAAAAAGGCGATGGAAAAGGGTGCAAAGCTCATTATAGTAAACCCCTTTTATACCGGCCTTGAAAAAATGGCAAGCCTGATAATAAGGCCAAAGCCCGGCACCGATTCCGCTTTGGCCCTGGGAGTCTGCGCCTACCTGGTGGAAAAAAACCTCTTTGATGGAGAATATGTAAATAAATTCTGCTACGGCTTTGAGAAATTTAAAGAGATTTTAAAGGATTACACCCTTTCGGCGGTGGAAGAGATTTGCGGTTTGCCGCAGGAACAAATAGTAGAGCTTGCAAACTATTATTCCGGTAATAAGCCCGTAACCACCCTGCTGGGATACGGCCTTCAAAGGTACAGGGGCGGGGGAAACACCATAAGGGCAATAGATGCGCTTTCAGCCCTGACGGGTAACATTGGCAAAAGGGGAGCCGGTGTATCCTACGGCAGCGACATTTTCTGGAACCTGTTTTCCAATATATTGTTCGAAGGAGAGGTAAAATTTAAGCGGCATTTTAACAAAACCTCCCTGGCAAGGGACATATTAAACTCGCAAGACCCTCCCATAAAATTTGCACTTATAAACAGGGCTAACGTTATGGCAAACACCCCCAATGTGAAATTAATGAAAGAAGCCCTTGATAGCATTGATACCGTTGTAGTAATTGACCTTTTCATGACCGATACGGCAAAACAAGCGGACATCATCCTTCCCTGCACCACCTTTTTTGAGGAAGAAAACGTTAAGGTCAACTCCTGGAGTCCTTATATCTATTACTGCCCTAAGGTCATAGACCCAATTTTTGATTGTAGATCCGATGAGGAAATTTTCCTGGAACTGGCAAAAAGGCTGAATCTCGGGCCCTTTAATGGTTTAACAAAAGAAAACTTATTAGAATGGGCAGTAAAACCCTTGCAGAGCATAGGTTTGAGTTTTGCAGAGTTGAAGGAAAAAGGATACGTAAGGCATCCCTTTGCTCCTTACGTAGCATGGCAGGAGGGAAAATTCAGGACACCCAGCGGCAAATTTGAATTTTATTCAAAAAGGGCTGAAAGGGACGGCCAATCGCCATTACCCGTATATCTTAAACCCTATGCAAAAGAAAAAGATTATCCCTATTATTTGATTTCCATGCACTCCAAGTTCAGGATACATACTCAATTCCAGCAGGCAAAAACCATTGAAAAAATTAATCCCTTCCCGAAAGTGTTCATCCATCCGGAGGAAGCGGAAAGAAAAGGTATTTTAGAAGGAGAGATGGTAGAGGTTTTTAACGAGAAGGGCAAAATAAAGGTGCGTGCGGTTTTTGAGGAAAACATGAGAAGGGATATCCTGATGGTAGAGTCCGGATGGGAGCTGGAAAGTGAAGGCAATGTGAATATTATTATTGAGGAAAATATTACGGAAATGGGAAACAGCGCCGCTTTATACGATGAAAAGGCAGATATAAGAAAGGTAACGGCAGGGGATAAAAATTGAACGTACATATCATTGCTGTGGGAAAGGTGAAGGAAAAATACCTGAGGGAAGGAATAAAAGAATATGAAAAAAGGCTCCTGCCTTACTGCAAAATAAACACAATTGAAGTAATGGAGGAAGAAGCTCCGGCAAAAGCCCTTGACGCTTTTAAGGAGGCATTATTAAAAAAAGAAGGGGAAAGAATATTGAGGGCATTAAAGCCCCATAGCTATAAAATAGTCCTGGCGGTTGAAGGAGAAAGGCATACCTCCGAATCCATGGCTTCAAAGATGGAAAAACTCATGCTTATGGGGGTTTCCGATTTCACTTTTATTATAGGTGGTTCCTTTGGCCTTCACTCTGAAGTAAAAAAGACTGCCGATCTGGTTTTGTCTTTTTCGGATTTTACCTTTCCTCATCAAATGATGAGGCTTATTTTATTGGAACAAATTTACCGCTGGATGAAGATAATAAAAAAAGAGCCTTACCATCGTTAACAATGGTCATAAAAATTAATAGGTGACATTGGTTGCCGCATCGGAGGAGGAATATATAATGCAAAAAGAAGAAAAAAAGGCGATAATCGCCGGGTTAATCTGTTCCATGATTTTTGGTTTTTCCTTTTTGTTTACAAAACGAGGGCTGGAAGTGATGGATATTTATCACCTTCTCGCATTGAGGTTCAGCTTCGCTTTTATCGTTTTTTTAATACTCCGGGGAACCGGTTTTGTAAAAGTGAACTTCCAGGAGAAATCCCTTTTACCCCTTATGCTGATAAGCTTTATTGAACCGATTTTATACTTCATCTTTGAGACTACCGGGGTAAAGCTCACTTCTTCTTCCGAAACGGGGATGATGATAGCGGTGATCCCGGTAGTAACCCTTATTTTTGCCTTTTTTATTCTTGGAGAAAGACCCGGAAAAAGACAAATATTCTTTATATTCCTTTCGGTATTCGGAATGGCTTTTATGATATTAATGAAGGGGAAGCTGGAAGTGGGGAAAAACCTTCTGGGCACCGTGTTTGTACTGGGGGCGGTGGTGAGCGCCGGACTTTACAATGTGATATCAAGAAAAATATCGAAGGAGTACACTCCCGAAGAGATAACTTACTTTATGATGATCGTAGGAATGCTTTTCTTCAACGCCGTGTCCATAATAGATCATACAAAAAAAGGAAATATCTCCGGATATTTTCTTCCCTTATTTAATCTGAAGGCTGTTTTTTCGGTGGTTTACTTAGGATTTTTTTCCTCGGTTGTAGCCTATTTTCTTTTAAATTACATGCTCTCAAGAATAGAAACCTCCCGCTCGTCGGTTTTCAGCAACCTTACCACATTAATTTCAATTATTGCGGGAGTAATCTGGGGTGACGAGAGTTTTTATTGGTACAACGCCGTGGGAAGCCTTTTAATCCTCATCGGCGTATGGGGTGCCAATCGCTTTTCGGAAAAATCACAGGTTGATTACGCTTCGGACCTCAGACCGAAATAGATGTAATTTGTTAGTAAGGCCAAAAATACTGCCGATGTCAGGGAAAGTATGTAAACCGGGACATTATCTACCAGCAGTCCTGCTAGGAACATGCCCACCGGCTCCATCAAAGAACTCATAGAAGAAATAAGCCCGAAAACCCTTCCCCTTAAATCGGAAGGTATATTTTTTTGAAGCAAAGACAGTATGGGGATATTGGCAAAGCTTGAAGATATACCCGCCACCAGGATTAGAAAGATGTTTGCAAAAAAGTAAAAGTTTTTAGAAAGGACTCTTAAAAGGAAGGGCAGTACAATAAAGCCGGTAATGAATATGTAAGCACTAATGGTTAAAAGACTGATGTACAAAGTTAAAGCCAGATTCTTTCTTTCGGGCAAAAGGGCGAGGACCAAAGAGCCCATAAGCATCCCGCCGGGGAAAAAACTTTCTAAGATACCGAATTGCGAAGGGGAAAGGCCTATTACGTTGTTTATAATATAAGGAAAGGGGACATTGATTCCAAAGTTGAAAAAGAAATTAATGAAAACCGCAGCGGAGAAAATAATAAGGATGGTTTTCTGGGACTTTACAAAAGAAAAGCCTTCCTTTAACTCCGAAAAAAATAGGTTCAAGTTTAAAGCCTTTTTTTGAATTTCCGGCGCCTCTTCGGGGAATAAATTAAAATTTATTAAAAGCTCTAAAAGCGCCGCCGAAAGAAAGGAAAGGGCGTTTGCCATTATAAAAAAGCTTAAATCGACAAAACCGAAAATAATACCGCCAATAAAGGGTCCGGCAATGGAAGAAAGCGAAGTTATCCCTGAGTTTATAGAATTTACCCTTGTTAGGTTCTGCCTTCCGGCGATTGCGGGCATGGAGGCATTGAAGGAGACATCTTCAAAAATATTGCAGATGGCCAGGATAAAATTGACCGATAGGACAAGTATAAGGTTTAATTTTGAAGGATCAAAAAGAAAGTAAAATAACATTAAAGTGGCAGAGCTTATTAAATCGGAGAATACTACTATTTTTTTCTACTGAAATTATCGCAAAGAACACCGGAAAAGGGGCCAAAAATCACCCGGGGGAGGGTGCCGGCTACCAGGCTTAATGAAAAAGATAGCCCCGATCCCGTCATTTTTAATACGTAAAGGCTGATGGCAAAGTTATAAAGATAACTTCCCAGCAGGGAAATGGATTTTCCTAAGAACATCAGGACCACGTTTTTTATAACCCTTTTTTCGATTTTTGAGCCCCCCTTTTTCCAGAAAATACAAACCATATTTATATTATTCAAAAGAATAAGTATTGTCAATAAAAACAGGGTGTAAATTTGGATAAATTATGCAATAATTTAATAAAAAAGAGAATAATACAAAGGGAGGAATTAAAGATGTTTAAAAGGATCACTCTAAAAGAGGCTTCTTCATATATTGCCGAAGGGCTGAAAAAAGGAGCTTTTCTTACGGTTAAATCAAAGGATAAGGTAAACACCATGACCATCGGGTGGGGATTTACGGGGGTGCTCTGGCAAAAAGAAGTATTCTGCGCCTTTGTAAGACCTTCCCGCTACACTTTTAAATTAATAGAAAAAGCGGACTCCTATACGGTGAGCATACCTCTTAAAAAAGACCTCTCAAAGGAGCTGAGGCTGTGCGGTACGCTCTCCGGAGAGTCCGTGGACAAAATAAAGGAATTTAATCTAAAGCTATTACCGGGAGAAACCGTTGATTCGCCGGGGATAGAAGACTGCGATTTAATATTAGAATGCAAAATTATCTATAAAGCACCCATCGAGAGAAACGCAATCCCCGGAGAAATAAAAGTTTCCTTTTACCCGCACGGGGATTTTCATCACATGTATATCGGAGAAATTACCGCTATAAGGATGAAAACCGAAAATTTAGGTTTTGAAAGCTCAGCTACAACCTCATGACAATGATGCCGAGAATAACGATTAAGGCCCCCATTATTTTATTTAAAGCCAGGGATTCCTTTAAAAAAAGAATTCCAAATAAAAGGGCAAAAAGGGGATAAGTTGCACTCAAAGGTACCACTAGCGAGACGTTGCCTTCCTTCAAAGCGTAAAAATAAGCAAAATGTCCTAAGAAGGAGGCAAAAATCCCCTCTAAAACGATAAAAATAAGGGTACGTTTATCTAAGGTAAAGGCGGGCAGGTATCCTCCCATATACGAGACCAAAAGGCAAATACCTACGGCTATGCTTATGCTGAAGGTTCTTATAAAAAGAGCTACTAAAGGCGGCAATTTGGTAAGCCCCATTTTTCCAAATATCGGGGCTAAACCCCAGAAAAATGCTGTGAGAAGGGCGAAAATAATGGGTCTCATTTCTTCGCCTCCCTGCATAAATCTATTAACGGACAAAGCCCGCAGCCGGGTTTTGTCCTGCAGACTTCCTTTCCGAGCTTTACAATAAGTGCATGGTATTCATTAAAGAGGGATACATCCAAGGGTAAATTTGACATGAACAATTCCTGGAGTTCTTTGTAGCCTATATCTTCTTTTATTATTCCGAGCCTGCAAAAAATCCTTTTAGTGTAGGCGTCTACCACAAAAATCGGCTTTTTTGCGGCATAAAGGATGATGGAGTCCACCGTTTCTTCTCCCAGCCCTTTTAATCCCAGCAGTTCCTCCCGGAGTTCATAGACGTCTTTATCGAACAGCTTATATAAACTGCCGTCGTAATTTTTCAAAAGATACCTGCAAAAATTTTTGAGCCTTTCCCCCTTTTGCTTGTAAAACCTTGTGGAGCGAATAAGTCTGTGAAGTTTTTCGTCATTCACCTCGGTTAAGGCCCGGGGAGAAAGCAGACCTTCCTTTTTGAGATTTTTTATGGCCTTTTCCACGTTCGACCAGGATACGCTCTGGGTCAGTATTGCGCCAACTACCGTTTCAAAATCGCTCTCGGCAGGCCACCAGTTTTGAGGGCCATAAGCCTCAAATAATTTCTCAAAGATTACAAAGAAAATATTTTTTTCCACTTTTGCATTCCCACCCCTTTTATTATTTGCTTTAAATAAAATTTATCATATGTTATAATTAAATTGCCCAAAAGGGCGCATATTTTTAATTTATTTGAGGAGGGCTTTCATGATAGGGCAGGGACAGGAAAGCGGCTATTCGTTGAGAAATAAGATATATCAACATCTGAAGAATGCCATTCTGAACGGTGTATACAAACCGGGAGAAAGCCTTATAGAACTTAAAGTAGCCCGGGAACTGGGAGTAAGCAGAACTCCGGTGAGGGAAGCCATCAGGCAGTTAGAACTGGAAGGCCTTGTATCCAGCATACCCAATAAAGGGGTAATTGTCGAGGGTGTTACCGAAAAAGATGTGGAGGACATATACACCATACGAAAAATGATCGAAGGGCTGGCAGCCAGGTGGGCAGCCGAAAAAATTACTCCGGAGCAGCTGAAGGAATTGAAGGATATACTGGATTTAATGGAATTTTATACTCAAAAGGGAGAAATAGAAAAAGCGTCGGAGCTGGATACGCAGTTCCACGACCTTATTTTCAAAGCCTGCCAGAGCAGACCCTTGGAATCCGTTTTATCCCACTTCAACCATTTTATACAGCGGGCAAGGCTGGTGTCAATTAAGAGCATAGGAAGGGCACCTTATACCCTGGAAGAGCACAAAAAAATTTACGAAGCCCTTGCAAAAAGAAACCCCGAGGAAGCGGAACAAGCCATGATAAACCATGTGGAAAAGGCAAGGCAAAACCTGAATCCTTATCTAAAAGACAAAAAAGTATTTTAGTCCGGTAAAGAGGCCGGACTTTATTTTTTACTTTGACTTTTTATGGATTTTATTTGCCGTCCTTTATCTTATCTAAAAGCTTCATTAATATGGCCCGGTTGGAAACGGGATACAACGATGAAATTTTTAGCTCCGCAGGGGAAAGATCGCCAATGCTTTCCAAGGGCAGCTCCCTCTCGAATTCCTCAATTTTTTCTTTAATGGATTTTAAGTCAAAACCGTTTTCTTTAAGGTATTTTATCCTTAAAAGGCGGAGCACATCCCTTTCGGTATATCTTCTCTGACCGCCCTCGGTTCTTTCGGGCTTTATAAGCCCTAAATTTTCGTAATACCTAATCTGTCTTGCCGATAAACCGGTTCTTTGCTCTACAGCTCCAATGCCGTAAAAGCCCTTTTCATCCTTTTCCACAGGGCATCCGTCCTCCCCTTGAAACTTCCTCAGCTTAATTCTAACAAAACCTCCCGGGATGAGTCAATATAAACCTGACAATAATTATAATACAAAAAAATATAAAAAATAAAACCTTACAAATAGTTGACACATAAAAATATGAATGATATTATACTTAACAAATATAGTTTAAATGTGGTTTAAGAAAATAATGGGGCTCAAAGCTATAGGGAAGAAATTTTTAACAGGTTTTTATTAAAAATATCTAATTAAAATAATATTTATAAAGGAGTGAAATTATGCCCAAGTACACCAAGAGCGATATTTTGAAAAAGGCTCAGGAACTGGATGTAAAGTTTATTCGGCTGCAATTCACGGACATTCTGGGGATAATTAAAAATGTCACGATTACCGTAGAACAGCTGGAAGACGCTCTCGACGGCAAAATAATGTTCGACGGTTCCAGTATTGAAGGCTTTACCCGGATTCAGGAATCGGATATGTACTTAAGGCCCGATTACGATACCTTCTGTATTCTCCCCTGGAGGCCCAGGAGGGGGGCGGAAGCCAGGCTGATGTGCGACATATATACCACCGATCAAGAACCCTTCATCGGGTGCCCGAGGACAATTCTAAAGAAGGTATGCGATGAAGCCAAAGCAATGGGTTACGAGTTTCAGGTAGGACCTGAGCCGGAATTTTTCCTTTTTCAGCTTGGCGAGGATGGAAGACCCACCATTAAGACCAACGACAGGGGAGGATATTTCGATCTTTCTCCTGTGGACTTAGGTGAAAACGCCCGGCGCGATATTGTTCTTGCATTAGAAGAGATGGGCTTTGAAGTGGAAGCTGCCCATCATGAGGTTGCTCCGGGACAGCACGAAATAGACTTTAAGTACGCCCCGGCTCTGAGAACGGCCGATAACATAGTAACTTTCAAGTTCGTGACCAAGGCCATAGCCATGGAACACGGGCTTTACGCCACCTTCATGCCGAAGCCCATTTTCGGGGAAAATGGATCCGGAATGCACCTTCATATGTCCCTTTTCAAGGATGGGGTAAACGCTTTTTACGACCCGGAAGATAAGGAAACGGGGCTTTCCCAGATAGCAAAATACTTCATAGGCGGCATACTGCACCATGTGAAGGGATTTACCGCAATTACCAACCCCACGGTAAACTCCTATAAAAGGCTGGTTCCGGGCTACGAAGCTCCCGTATACATTTCCTGGTCGAGTAAAAACAGGAGCGCTCTGGTGCGAGTGCCCGCTGCCCGGGGCAATGCCAGCAGGATCGAGCTCAGAAGCCCCGATCCTTCAGCAAATCCCTACCTGGCTTTGGCGGTAATCCTGGCAGCCGGGTTAGATGGAATTAAAAATAAGATTGAGCCCGGTCCCCAAACCTTTGACAATATTTACGAGATGACTCCGGCGGAAAGGCTGGCCCAGGGGATAGAAAACCTTCCCGGCACTTTAAAGGAAGCACTGGAATATCTTTCCAGGGATGAAGTGATAAAAAAGGCCCTCGGCCCCCACGCTTACGAGCACTTTGTGAAGGCAAAATTGATAGAGTGGGATACCTATAAAACTCAGGTCCATCAGTGGGAATTGGATCAGTATTTACCCGTATTCTAATTTTAGAATAAATCAAAAGAAAATAAAATCCAAATCTATTTTCATCAATGGTTGTGTTTTACAAAACATGGATGGTTAAGTAGTAAATGCCCTTATAAAAAATTTCTTCAATGGTTTTATTTTTCCCAAATTATTGACTGACCTGTTTACCTTAAAAACTACCCGGTAGTAACGAAAATTCTACCGGGGATATTTTTTTATATTAATAAATCAAAATTTATGAAAGGAATTTGTCAAAATAAATAA
>NZ_JBNARB010000025.1:0-24301 GCF_049723235.1 Thermovenabulum sp.
GGGATACCTACGGTGCTTGACAGGATGATACAACAAGCGATAGCGCAGGTGCTCACCCGAATATTTGACCCGAGCTTTTCAAAAAACAGCTACGGATTCAGGCCTGGTAAAGGAGCGCATCAAGCCATAATGGTGGCAAGAGAACACATAAAGCAAGGCAACCACTGGGTGGTGGACATAGACTTAGAAAAATTCTTTGACAGAGTAAACCATGACAAACTGATGTCGCTGGTAGCGAGGAAAGTAAGGGACAAGATGGTGCTCAAGCTCATAAGGAAATACTTAGAATCCGGGATAATGCTAAACGGGGTAAAAGTGAAGAATGAAGAAGGGACACCGCAGGGAGGGCCACTAAGCCCGCTCTTAGCCAACATAATGCTGGACGAATTAGACAAAGAGCTTGAGAGAAGGGGGCACAAATTCTGCAGGTATGCGGATGATTGCAACATATACGTAAAAAGCAAGAAAGCGGGACAAAGGGTAATGGAGAGCATAACCCGGTATATAGAGCAGGAGCTAAAGTTGAAAGTAAACAAGAACAAAAGTGCCGTAGATAGACCCAGTAAGAGGAAGTTTTTAGGATTCTCCTTCTACATAAAAGGAGGGGAAGTCAGGAACTTCATCCATAAAAAGCCCATAGAGAGATTCAAGGATAAAGTTAGGGCAATCACATCAAGGAGCAACGGGAGAAGCATGGAATGGAGGAAAGAGAAACTAAACCAGCTGATAACAGGATGGGTAAATTACTTTAAAATAGCGGATATGAAGAACACAGCAAGGGAACTGGATGGATGGATAAGAAGGAGACTAAGGATGTGCTACTGGAAGCAATGGAAGAAGATAAAGACGAAGCATGACAATTTAGTCAGATTAGGGATAAACGATGTGAAAGCATGGGAGTATGCCAATACAAGAAAAGGCTATTGGAGGATATCCAACAGCCAGATATTAGCAACTTCCATAACTAACGAATACCTTGAAAAGGAAGGCTTTTTAAGTCTAACGAAGAGACTTTCGATGGCATAATAAATTCTGATGAACCGCCGTATACCGAACGGTACGTACGGTGGTGTGAGAGGACGGTAAGTGAAATAATCACCTACCTCCTACTCGATTAATAATGATAGTAATAGTTGAATTCTTTTGCTATTTCTTCAAAACGTTTAATTTTTTCAATAGCTTGATCGTGAAATTTATAAATATATTCCAAAACAATGGTATTTATCATCACTATTGGTGTTGACATTGAATCGGTAAAGGATACGGAATTGGCTGGAGCATAAATTACATAATCCGAAAGAGGAACTAAAGGGGATGTTTCATCATTGGTTATGGAGATTATAGGCCAATTCATTTTTTTTACAAAATGCAATATTTCAATTGTTTTGGATGGATAACGGGGATATCCGAAAAATAATGCTAATACTTTTTTACCTTCCAAAGGCAAAATTAAATCATAAGTTGTTGTTCCAGCAACATTTATTTTAATTATAGGTTTTGATATAACCCTTGAAAAAATGAATTCACTATATTCGGCAAGACAGCTTGACGAGCGAAGGCCAACTATTAATAGACATTCTGCTTCGTTAATCAGATTTAGAACGTTTTCAATAGTCTTGGGAGAATATTTGTTTATTAATTGATTAAAGTTTTGCTCTTCTTTTTTAATTATTTCTAATAGAACATTGTTGTCTATTCGGCGGTTTTTCATTGAAATATGTAAATAATCGGTCATAGTCATTTCTTTGTTTATTATTTGATGCATCTTTTGTACAAAATGAGGATAACCGTCATAACCTAAAAATCTAACAAATCGAATTACTGATATTTCCGAAGTTCCGGCATTTTTAGCCCACTGTTTTGCTGTCATAAAGGCAACATCAACAAAATTATTTAATAAATAGTTTGCTATTTTTTTGTAAGTATTCGTATAATTTTCCCACTGTGACATTATATGATTAATAAAATCTTTTTTGTTTTTTATTTGATCTATACTCATGGTAGCACTCCTAATTCTATGATAGATAAAATTGCTTAATTTGAATTATATCAAAGATAATTCCAAAAATCCATATAAAAGAAATCAAATATTAATAATATAATAAAATAATAAATATTATAAAAAAATATTAAAAATAAGAAATATGTAAAAAATACAAGAAAATAGATAAAATGAAGAGATATGTTGCGATAACAACATATAAATAAAATTTGATGTAAAAACACCATTTATGTATTATATTAATAGAATCACTATTTTAAAAATTAAAAAAGGAGGGTTAAAATGTCCGATTATGATATCCTTTCTATTATACCGCCGTTAGTAGCGATATCTTTAGCATTAATTACAAAAAACGTTATCATATCTTTGTTTTTAAGTGTTTTTATAGGTTTTTCCATTTTAGCCGGTGGTAATATTTTTGTTGGTTTTACAAACATACTTGAAAAAGGAATATTTGAACAAATGATAGGTAAAAGTAATGCTCAAGTAATGGCTTTAATGATAATAATCGGAGGGTTTATAGCACTTATAGAAAAATCTGGTATTGCCCGCACATTTGCAAATACTATTACAAAAAAGATCAATACTAAGTCAAAAGCTCAGGTAGCTACATGGTTAGGAGGGCTTATTATATTTTTTACGGACTCAGGTAATAGCCTGATTTTAGGTCCGCTCTTTCAACCTATATATGATAGATTAAAAATATCAAAACAAAAATTAGCGTATATTTTAGACTCTACATCTTCACCTGTATGTATTTTAATTCCCTTTATTGGATGGGGAATATATATAATGAGTTTAATACAGCAGGAGTTTTCAAAATTAGGTATTGCTGAACATGAATTTACGGCTTTTATCAAAACATTACCTTATCAATTTTATCCGATCTGCACGTTATTGCTTGTCCCTTTAATAGCAATAACTGGAAAAGATTTTGGACCTATGGCTAAAGCTGAGTTATTAGTTGAATCTTCAACAGATATATCTTATGTAAAGACAAAATTGGATAACAATAAAGAAAATGCAGGGCCTTCAATGGCGAGCTTCATTGTACCCTTTGTAGTGTTATTTGTTGTTATGTTTAGTATGTTTACATATTTCGGATTTCCTGTAAAACCCGTTCCGGGAATAAAATTAAGAATTTCTATGGGAACCGCTTACTTACTTGCAACGTTTACTAGTTTTTACTTTATATATAAAGAAAAAATAATGAGTTTTAAAGAAGCTTTTAATACTTATATTGAAGGCATGCAAAAAATGGTATATGTATTAATTATATTAGTTCTTGCTTGGTCATTAGGAAGCGTTTGTTCCCAACTTCAAACATCAGTCTTTTTAACTTCTATCGCTAAGAATTTTATAACTGCAGGTATGCTACCTTTCTTTGTATTCGTAATAGGATGTATTGTTTCATTTTCAACAGGAACTTCTTGGGGTACTTTTGCTATTATGATGCCTATAGCTATCCCAATGGCTTACAGCTTAGGCGCACCCATATATGCCACAATTGGTGCTGTATTAGGCGGGGGGTTGTTTGGAGATCATTGTTCTCCGGTCTCTGATACAACTATATTATCTTCCATGGCTTCAAAATGTGATTTGGTAGATCACGTAATAACTCAATTGCCGTATGCATTGACTGCTGCATTAGGTGCAATGATAGCTTATGTCGTAGCTGGTTTTGTTCAAAGCCCCATAACATTGATTATTGCTATTGCATCATCTGTGATATTGTTATTTGTATTTAAGAATGTATGGAAGGTAAGGGATTAAAAAATATTTACGAAATATAAAAGGAGATGTTAATATGAAAGCAATAGTTTTGGGAGCGGGGAAAATCGGAAGGGTTATTGCCCAGGATTTGATTAAGAGTAATTTATTTGAAAAACTCACAATAGCAGATATATCAAATGAGGTTATTGATGAAGCATTAAAATTTATAGGAGACGGCAGAGTGGATGGAGTGATTTTGGATGCATCAAAATATGAAAATATTGCAAAAGCTATGCAGGGGTACGATATAGCTATAGGGGCACTGCTTCACAAATATGCTCTTGACGGTATCAAGGCGGCTATTGAAAATAAAATTAATTACGTTGATTTGGTAGGAAGTTATCCGGAAAAAAGACTTGTCCTGGATGATGATGCAAAAAAAAGCAATGTAACTATAATTCCCGGGTGTGGAGTAGCACCGGGTTTAGGAAATATTTTGATTGGGTATGGAACAACATTTTTCGATGAATTAGAATATGGGAAGATAATAGTTGGTGGTTTACCTCTGCATAAAGATTCGCCATTAGAATATAAAATAGTATATGCAATTCAAAGTGTATTTGGTATCATTGATAGAAAGAGCAAAGTACTGATAAATGGAGAAGTGGTTGAGGAAGAGACATTTAGTAATTTGGAATATATAGAATTTCCTTCCCCTTTGGGCAAATGTGAAGCTTTTTTAACTGACGGGTTATCCTACTCTATATACACTATGAAAGATAAAGGTTTTAAACGCTTAGAAGAAAAAAGTGTCCGTTATCCTGGGTATGTAGATAAGGTAAAATTTTTAATTCAATGCGGACTTTTAGATAATGAACCTGTAAACTTTAAAGGGCAACAAATATCACCAAGAGAATTTGTTCTTTCTATACTTGAGCCGAAAATGAGATTGGGAAATGACATAGATATAACTGTTTTAAGAGTGGAAATTACGGGTAAAAGAGAAGATAAAAAACAAAAATTGGTATTTGATATGATGGATTTTAGGGACCAGAAAACTGGTATAACCTCAATGGCTAGAACTACCGGTTATCCTTGTTCTATAGCGGTGCAAATGATAGTAAGGGGTATAATAAATGAGAAAGGAATAATACCTCCAGAGATAGCTTTTGGAACTCCTGAACGATTTAAACTACTTGATGAGGGTTTAAAAACCCGTGGAATAAATATTGATTGTAAATTTTTTGATATCGAATAAAGATTTGATATATTTTCTTATATAGCTGACGGAACGTCGGCTTATTTTTCAAAAAATAAATCTATATATTGCAATAATACGATATAAGGTGTATAATATACCCTCGTAGGGTATATTAAAAGTTAAAGGAGGATTATTATGACGATAAAAATAAACAGGGGAAGATGTCCGCAAAATCATCCGTGCCCGTCGGTGAGGATATGTCCTACGGGAGCGCTCACTCAAAAGGGATTTAATGCTCCCGAAATTGATAAAGAAAAATGCATTGAATGTATGAGATGCGTTTCTTACTGCCCAACGGGCGCGATCACCCTTGAAAGAAAAATTCAGGCAAAGTAGTGTTTTTACACATCCCCTCTGCATAAAATATTAATATGAATATTTCCCCTTTAAAATGGAAATAATTTCTTTAGAGGGGATGAATTGTGAAAGGGGAAAACAAAAATAACGTTTTATCGTGGCTTTCCGCATTATTTTTCGAGGAAGTGGAGGAGAATAATCCAAATAGCGACCTTTTAGAAGAACTGCGGAAGGCCAAAAATGAGTGGATGGCAGCGGAAAGGTATTTTGAGAGCGTGAGCGATCCGGATCTGGTGGAATATGCCGTGTACAATATCGAGACGGCAAAAAGAAAATACTTTTATTTATTAAAAAAAGCCAAGGAAGAAGGAATAACCTCCGGCGATGTAAAATAAATTTAGTACAAAAAACCGGAGGTGAAAATCATGCATGTGGATATATGGGCAATAGCAGCATATGCCTTCGGGCTTTTAATGCTTTACGCTATTGCCAGGATTCTTATTGCTCCCGTTAGATTGATATTAAAATTGATTTACAACGGAATTATCGGAGGAATATTGCTTGTAATTTTAAATATACTGGGAGCTTTTTTTGGGATTCATATAGCTATTAATCCATTAACTGCACTGATTGCGGGTTTTCTCGGTGTGCCGGGGATCGTTCTACTTTTATTTATTAAATACTTCTTCTAAAGGAAAACTCAAAAGGAAAAAATGTAAAAACCCCTGAAATGGGGTTTATATTTTTTTCGGCTTGACCGAGAAAAAATTGTCTGTTATACTTTAATAGAAAATGCTGTTATAATAGATAAAGCCTCAGTTTAAGCTGAAACTAAACGGGCTGTTATATAAAATAACAAAAGCTGTATTATAACAGAACAATTATACAAATATTTTTTGATATTTTATTTTTTTATGTTAAAATTACTCTACATAAAGCTTAAATTACCCGGGTATTTTAAAATTTGAAAGGAGGAAAAAAAGATGGCAAAAGTGCTGGAAATCCGCTGGCATGCAAGAGGCGGACAGGGCGCTAAGACGGCCGCTTTAATGCTTGCCGAATCCGTAGCGGAAATGGGAAAGTACGTACAGGGCTTCCCCGAATACGGACCTGAAAGGATGGGTGCTCCCATTCTTGCTTTTAACAGAATTAGCGATGAACCTATTTTTGTCCACTCCAATGTTACAAACCCCAATATAGTAATTGTTCTTGACCCCACACTTCTCGGAAAAGCCAAGATAACCGATGGAGTACCGGAGGACGGTATTTATATCATCAATACCGCCAAAACTCCACAAGAGATAAGAAAAATACTGGGAATAACCACCGGCAAAATTTTTACCATCGATGCCACTCAGATTTCCATTGAGACCATTGGACGTCCCATACCCAATACACCGATGATGGGCGCATTTATAAGGGCAACAGGTATAATTCCTTTTGAGACCTTTATGGAACATATGAAGGAACAGCTCGGCAAAAAATTCAAGTCTAAATCAGAAGTTATTGAAGGCAACCTGAAGGCCATAGAGAGGGCCTATATGGAGGTGAAGAGCGAATGACCTTTAATAGAAATTTTGGCTCGGGAACCAGAACAGGTTCGGTAAAACCGGGAATGAGATGGTGGGAGATTACCAGGGCGGGTAATATTTATTCTCCCGGAAACTCTAAGGAATACGAAACGGGAGACTGGAGGTCCATACGCCCTGTATGGAATAAGGAAAGATGCATTCACTGCCTTATATGCTGGCGTTACTGCCCCGATTCTTCGATAATTGCAGAAAACGGAAAGTTCGGCGAGATCGATTACATGCACTGCAAGGGTTGCGGAATTTGCGCCAAGGTTTGTCCCGTAAATGCTATTGATATGAAGCCGGAAGATGAAACGGAAAAGGTAAAGGAGGTCGGCTCAGATGAAAACTAGGGTTGCTCTTACCGGTAATGAAGCGGTAGCCCATGCCATGAAGCAGATAAATCCCGATGTGGTAGCCGCCTACCCTATCACACCTCAGACGGAAATTGTTCAGATATTCTCCAGCTTTGTGTCCAACGGACAGGTGGATACCGAGTTTGTTGCGGTGGAAAGCGAGCACAGCGCCATGAGCGCGGCGATAGGGGCCGCTGCAGCGGGAGCCAGGGCAATGACCGCCACATCCAGCCAGGGCCTTGCACTCATGTTCGAAATGGTTTACATAGCCTCGTCCATGAGGCTTCCCATAGTATTTCCTGTTGTAAACAGGGCATTGAGCGGGCCTATTAACATCCACTGCGACCACAGCGATGCTATGGGCCTCAGGGATTCGGGAGTAATTCAGCTTTTTTCCGAAAATGCCCAGGAAGCTTACGACAACATCATCCAGGCCTTTAGAATTGCTGAACATCCGGAAGTAAGGCTCCCGGTCATGGTAAACCTGGATGGATTCATCACCAGCCATGCTATGGACGTTCTGGAAGTTCTGGATGATGAAACGGTAAAGAATTTTGTGGGAGAGTACAAGCCCGAAGATTTTCTATTGAATGCCAAAAACCCCATTTCCATGGGTAACTTGGACCTTTATGATTTTTACTTTGAACACAGGCGTCAGCAAACGGCGGCCATGGAAGCGGCCAAGGATGTAATTAAAGAGGTAGGAAAGGAATTTGCAAAAATCTCCGGAAGGGAGTACGGTCTTTTAGAGAAATACCATTTGGACGATGCACAAGTAGCTGTGGTAGTGCTCAACTCCGCGGCGGGAACCGCTAAAGGCACCTGCGACGAACTCAGGAAAAAGGGTTTAAAGGTTGGAGTTTTAAAGCCAAGGGTGTACAGGCCCTTCCCGCATGAAGAGATAAAAGAAGCGCTTAAAAACGTAAAAGTTATAGCGGTCCTGGACAGGGCGGAAACCTTCTCCACCAACGGTGGCCCCATGTTCCAGGAAATAAGGAATGCGCTCTATGACCTTAAAGGAGATATAAAAGTTGTAAACTACATATACGGCCTTGGCGGAAGGGATCTTCTGGTGGAGCACGTGGAAAAGGTTTATAGCGACCTTTTTGACCTCAAGGATGGAAAATCCCTGAACACAGTAAATTACCTCGGGCTAAGAGAGTAGGAGGTGTGAATATATGGCTACATTAAAAGAACTCTCAAAGGTCCCCGAAAGGCTTGTGGGAGGTCACAGGCTCTGTGCGGGATGCGGACACGGAGTTGCTACGAGGATGGTTTTAAACGCGGTGGAAGAAAACGAGCATGTGGTGGTGGGCTGCGCTACCGGATGCCTTGAAGTAGCTACTACCATATATCCTTTTACCGCGTGGAACTGCTCCTTTATCCACAGCGCTTTTGAAAACGCCGGCGCAACCATAAGCGGCGTTGAAGCGGCATACAGGGCTTTGAAAAAGAAGGGGAAATTGACGGAAAACTTTAAATTCATAGCTTTCGGCGGAGACGGCGGCACTTACGATATCGGACTTCAATCTCTTTCGGGCGCTATGGAAAGAGGGCATAACATAGTTTACGTATGCTTGGACAATGAGGCTTACATGAATACGGGTATCCAGCGCTCTTCAGCTACTCCCATAGGTGCCGATACTACTACGAGCCCTGCCGGCAAAGTAATACCCGGAAAACAGCAGCCCAGAAAGGACCTCACTGCTATAATGGCAGCCCACAACATACCCTATGTGGCTCAAGCGGCGCTCAGCAACTGGCAGGACTTATATAAAAAAGCAAAAAAGGCTGTAGAGGTTGAAGGCCCGGCATTTTTGAACATTTTATCTCCCTGCCCCAGGGGTTGGCGCTACAACACCCCGGAAATTATGGAAATCTCTAAGCTTGCGGTAGAAACCCGTTTCTGGCCTTTATACGAAGTCGAGGACGGAAAATGGAAGCTCAATTATAAACCCAAGAAGTACGTCCCCATTGAGGAATTCCTTAAGCCACAGGGAAGGTTCAAACACCTCTTCAAGCCGGGCAATGAGCACGTTATAAAAGCTATCCAGGAAGATGTGGATAGAAGGTGGCTTGCCCTTCTTGAAAGGTGCGGTGAAACTCCCGAACTTCCTCCCAGGTAATAAGAGCTCCCGGGAAAAACACTTTTCCCGGGAGTTTATTTTTTTCTAATAAGGCGGAGGTGTTTTTCAAATAATAAAAATGAAAAAAGTTTTAGGAGGAAGAACGATGAAGAAAAACAGTCAGCATTTCCGATTAATAACAGGGCTTTTGATATTATCGATTGTATCCGCTCTATTTTTTACCGGATGCGCTGCAAGGCAAAAACCCAAGGTGGCTCCAACGCCGCCCTCAATAAAAATACCGGAAAAGATAAGCAGAGGAGAAAACCAGGAACCGGAGCTTAAAGTATATGTAGTAAAGGATAAAAAGGTAAAGCAGATGAAATTGGAGGATTACGTTACCGGGGTAGTGGCAGGCGAAGTAGAAAATACCTGGGAATTGGAAACCCTTGCCGCCCAGGCAATTCTTGCAAGAACTTACGTATTAGAATTTGTAAAGGATAAAGGGGGATCAAAGTACCAGGGGGCGGACATTTCCACGGATTTTGAAGAAGCCCAGGCCTGGAATCCCGACAATATTAACGACAATATCAAAAAGGCGGTAGAAGCGACAAGGGGAATGGTGGTAACCTATAACGGAGATTTTATCAAAGCCTGGTTTCATTCCCACAGCGGAGGTATGACCGCAACGGCAAAGGAAGGTTTAAACTATAAAGAAGAGGAGCCGCCCTATATCCAGGTGGTGAAATCCGGCGATGAAAACGTGGGTCCCGAGGGGAAAAAATCCTGGAGGTACGAGTTCAGTAAGGAAGAGGTAAGAAGGCTTATTAAAGAAAAATTGGGCCAGGATACCGGTGATATAAAGGAAGTGGCGGTGCTGGAAAAAGGGCCTTCGGGAAGGGCGGTAAAAATAAAAATTGGCAATGCGGAAGTTCACGGCGCGGACCTCAGGATGGCTTTGGACCCAATGAAAATGAGGTCTAACCTTATTACCAGCCTGAAAATTGAGAAAGATAAGATAGTGATGGAAGGCAAGGGTTTTGGGCATGGAGTAGGAATGTCCCAGTGGGGAGCCAATGAAATGGCAAAACAGGGAAAAAAGGCGGAGGAAATTATAAAATACTATTTTAAAGGGGTCAAGATAGTTAAACTTTGGAATTAAATCATATTTTTAAGCCCTCCTTCATAAAATTTTCTAAAAGGAAATGAAGAAAGGAGGGCTTTTTCGTGGAAGAAAAGGGTCCCGGAAAACACATATTATCCCTGCAGGACAGGGAGCTTCTTGAAATTTCGGGTGTAACAAATGTAGACAAATTCACCGAAAGCGAAATCCTTCTTGATACGGTAAGGGGGACGTTAAGCATAAAAGGCGAAAAAATGCATATGAAGCAGTTAAACTTGGAAGTGGGTAATATAACAATAGAAGGTTTGATAAAACAATTAACTTATGCGGAAGATGTGAAAGAAAGGGAAAAAGCCCGGGGTTTACTTCAAAAGCTCCTGAAGTAAAAGGGTGGTAAAAGGTGCTGGAAAAAGAAATGGATTTGATGGTTATAATTTTTTCTTTATTTTCCGGGTTTATTCAGGGGATGATATTTGATATTTACAGAAGGATCAGGAGGGCACTAAATCCAGGGAAAATAGAAACTGCACTGGGAGACATGATTTTCTGGATCCTTGCCACTCTTTTGATTTTTGCCCTTATTAATACGTATTTAATGGGATGGGTCAGGGGATATTTTTTTGCAGGATTTTTTACCGGGTTTTTTATTTACTTAAAAACCCTGAGCAGGTTCTTTATAAGGTTATTAATCGAGCTGGAAAAGGGGCTGGGCTTTATTGCAGGGCTGCCAGAACGTTTATTTAAAAAGATAAGGGGCGTAAAAGCGTTTAAAATGACCCTGAAAAGGATAAAAAATATTAGAAGAATTTTAAAAAAAATAAAAAAATAAGAAAAGATTGAGGCAGGAATTTATTTTTTTTTGTAGAATAATAAAAAATACCTGGAAAGGTACTTTCAAGGTTACTTACAAAAGACTTATAAGAGCACTTGCAAAAGCACCCTTATAAAAATTTAAAAAATACCTGCACATATTAAAA
Organism: Thermovenabulum sp.; assembly: GCF_049723235.1. NCBI lineage: Bacteria > Bacillati > Bacillota > Clostridia > Thermosediminibacterales > Thermosediminibacteraceae > Thermovenabulum > Thermovenabulum sp. Next base: position 11,367 of record NZ_JBNARB010000025.1, read on the forward strand.
AACTAAAAGAAGGTGAAGCCTTTGAAAAGGTCAAAGTTCAGGATAAGGCACTTTTTACTTTTGCTGTTTGTCTTTTATTTCATAACCACATTGGTTTTTCAACAGCTCAAGTTTATTGAGCTGAAAAGGGAAGAACAAAAATTAAAAGCGAGTATAAACGAAGCACTTCAGGAGAGAGAACAGCTGGAGAAGGAACTTTCACGTTTGAACGATAAAAGCTACATAGAAAAAATTGCCAGGGAGCAGTTAAGGCTGGTAAAGCCCGGCGAATATATTTATATTATCTCCGATGATGACAAAAAACAATGATTATTGACTATACATAAAAGTTGGTATATAATAACTTCATTAAGTGAAATTCTAAAGGGAGGAATTTTAGTATAATGGCTTTAGAAGTAGGCCAGATTGTGGAAGGAAAGGTTACAGGAATTACTAAATTTGGGGCTTTTGTAGAGCTATCCGAAGGGGTCACGGGTTTGGTGCATATTTCCGAGGTGGCAGATAACTACGTAAAGGATGTAAGGGAATATCTGAATTACAACGATGTGGTAAAGGTCAAAATCATAGCTATTTCCGAAGATGGGAAGATTAGCCTGTCAATAAGGAAATTAAAGGAAAATAACAGGAATGCCAGCAGGAAAATGTCAGCCCAGAGTTTCGAAGAAAAACTGGCAAAGTTTTTAAAGGAAAGCGAAGAACGTCAGCAGGACTTAAAAAAATACGAAGCAAAAAGGGGTGCTGGCAGCGGATCTCGAAGAAGGGCATACTAACATATTTAAACAGAATAAATTCCAGGGTTTTTACCCTGGTTTTTTAATTCTATAAAGAGGGGTTTAATATGAGGGCATGCATTGATATTGGTTCTAATTCGGTGAGGCTGCTTGTGGGCGAAGTCAACGAAAGAGAAGTAATACCCGTTTTTAAGAAGCTTACCACAACAAGGCTGGGAAGCGGTGTGGCAAAGGACGGATTATTGGAGGAAGAAGCAGTCAATTCCACCATCGATGCCGTAAAAGAATATATGGATATTGCAAAAAATTACGGGGCAAAAAAAGTAATAGCCTTTGCCACCAGTGCGGTGAGGGAAGCAAAAAACCGGGATGAATTCTTGAAAAGAGTAAAGGAAGCCCTTGGAATAGATGTCCTGGTAATTGCCGGGGAAGAAGAGGCCGTACTTTCTTACAAAGGGGCAAGGTACGGATTGGGTTTGAAGGGAAAGACTGCCGTTATAGATATAGGAGGCGGCAGCACCGAGATAACTTATGGAGAACAAATTCCTGTAGAGAGCAGAAGTTTTAAAATGGGTGCGGTAAGGTGGACCCAGAGGTTTTTAATAAATGACCCGCCTCTAAAGACAGAGATGGATGAGCTAAGCCACATAGAAAAAGAGATGTTAAAGGAGTTTGCGCAAAAAATTCAGGCATTTTCAAGAGGAGATTTACGGGCGGTGGCAGTGGGGGGCACCGCTACCACAGCCTGTGCTATAAAGCTTGGTCTTGCCGTATACGACTGGAAAAAGGTGCACGGGCAACCCTTATCAAAGGAGGATGTGGAAAACTCCCTCAAATTACTTTGCAGTGTTCCGTTATCGGAAAGACAAAAAATCCCGGGCTTAATGCCCGAGAGAGCGGATATAATTATTGCGGGGATATTAATTTTAAAAAATATTATGGAAATGATCAATATAGATAAGGTTATCGTATCCGAAGCGGATTTGATGGATGCCGTTTTGATGGAAAGCTAAAATATTACTTCGTAACTTTGATTCGGTTTCTTTGACTTAAAAGCATTCCGATGTAAACCGTTAAGGGAATGGCAATAAGGTGCAGGATTATCCAGTAAGTCCATCCCATTCTCGGCGTATACATAAATTACCTCCTTTTATTCCGTAGTCTTTTCTTTTTTCATCGAAAGTCCCCAGTAAATTAAAAGAGGTATGGCGATTACGTGAATCAAAAGCCACCATCCCCACCCTATGGTAGGTGTTAAATTGTTCATATTGTTCATAATCCACCTCCATATTTTTTCTGTTCATTCTTATTTTTTTCCAAAAAAAAATATATATTCCTTGCCCCTTTTATTGACAAACTTGTAATATTATGATAATATTATAGACTGCATGATTATAGGCTTTTGAGCTCAGGTATAAAAAAATGGCAGAAAGGGAAAAATAAAAAAGGGTTTATTTTGCTCGGGAAAAACCAAAAGCAGGTGGAAAAAGCAAACCTTGCTTTTGGCTATTTTTACTTTTATAAAGGGGTGAAAATATAAATGGTACGTCCGGTAAAAGTGGGAGGACGCACCCGTTGGAGCTTTTCAAAGATAGAAGAAGTTAAGGAACTTCCCTACCTTATAGAAATTCAGAAGAGGTCTTACGAGTGGTTTTTAAGAGAAGGGCTTCGAGAGGTTCTTTTGGAGTTTTCGCCTATAGAGGATTTTACAGGAAACCTGGTGCTGGAATTTGTAGATTACTATTTAGAAAATAATCCTAAATATTCCGTAGATGAGTGTAAAGAAAGGGACGTTACATATGCGGTTCCCATGAAGGTAAAGGTCCGCCTCGTTAACAAAGAAACCGGAGAGGTTAAAGAGCAGGACGTATTCATGGGAGATTTTCCTTTGATGACGGAAAACGGCACCTTTATAATAAACGGTGCCGAAAGGGTAATAGTAAGCCAGTTGGTCCGTTCGCCGGGAGTTTATTTTGACCGGCAGATAGATAAGAACGGAAAGGCTCTTCACTCCGCTACATTAATACCCAACAGGGGCGCATGGCTGGAGATGGAGACCGATTCCAATGAGGTAATTTACGTAAGGGTAGACAGGACAAGGAAAATACCGGTTACCGTTCTTTTAAGAGCTATTGGATATGGAACCAATGCTCAGATTTTAGAGCTTCTGGGAGAGGACGAAAAAATACTGAGGACCCTGGAAAAGGATAATACCGAAAACCAGGATGAGGCTTTGCTGGAGATATACAAGAGGCTGAGGCCGGGAGAACCGCCCACAATAGAAAATGCAAGGGTTTTACTGGAATCCCTGTTCTTTGATCCAAAACGGTACGACCTGGCCAGCGTAGGAAGGTACAAGTTCAACAAGAAGTTGAGATTAAGGGGAAGAATCACCGGGAAGCTGGCAGGAGAAGATATTATTAATCCCCGGACGGGCGAAATCATAGTAAAAAGAGGGGAAAAGATTTCGAGAAAAACCGCGGAGCTTATAGAAAAGCTAAAAATAAACGAAGTTAAAGTTCTGGTGGAGGAAGAGAAGGTAGTAAAGGTTATAGGAAACGGTTACGCTGACGACGATGAAGATGTATTCAGGAAGGAACGCTATATCACCCCTTTGGATATCCTATCTTCCGTCAATTACCTTCTGAATTTGTCCTACGGCATAGGCGATATAGATGATATCGACCATCTCGGCAACAGAAGGGTTCGCTCGGTGGGCGAGCTTTTACAAAACCAGTTCCGCATTGGTCTTGCCAGAATGGAAAGGGTCATCAAGGAAAGGATGACCATCCAGGATGTGGACGCCATTACTCCCCAGGGTCTTATTAACATAAGGCCTCTGGTGGCGGCTATAAAGGAATTTTTTGGAAGCAGCCAGCTTTCGCAGTTTATGGATCAGACAAACCCCCTGGCTGAGCTTACCCATAAAAGAAGGCTAAGCGCCCTGGGTCCGGGTGGTTTGAGCAGGGAACGCGCGGGCTTTGAGGTGCGCGACGTGCACTACTCCCATTACGGGCGTATGTGCCCTATAGAGACTCCCGAAGGTCCGAATATCGGTCTTATAAGCTCTCTTTCTACTTATGCAAGGGTGAACGAGTACGGTTTCATTGAAACTCCCTACCGAAAGGTGGACAAGGAAAGGGGAGTAGTAACCAACGAGATCGAATACCTTACCGCCGACGAAGAAGAGGAATTCATTATTGCTCAGGCTAACGTGCCCCTGGACGAAGAAGGGCGGTTCAAACAAAAAAGGGTAGCCGCCAGGTACAGGGACGATATTATGGTGGTGCCGGCGGAGGAAGTGGATTACATGGACCTTTCGCCGAAACAGCTGGTCAGTGTCGCCACCGCATTGATACCCTTTTTGGAACACGATGACGCCAACAGGGCTTTGATGGGTTCCAACATGCAGCGCCAGGCGGTTCCCCTTATTACTACCGAAGCACCCTTGGTGGGTACGGGTATAGAGTGGAAGGCAGCTGTGGATTCCGGAGTTATGATAATAGCTAAAAATGCCGGCGTGGTTGAAAGGGTTACGGCAAGGGAAATAGTAATAAGAAGGGACAGCGATAAGGGGCTCGATGTTTACAAGGTTCATAAGTTTATCCGTTCCAACCAGGGCACCTGCATTAACCAGAGACCAATAGTGAAAAAAGGGGAATGGGTCAATGCGGGACAACCCATTGCCGACGGGCCCTCTACAGACAGGGGCGAACTGGCGCTGGGTAAAAACGTGCTTGTAGCCTTTATGCCCTGGGAAGGATATAACTACGAAGACGCCATATTGATTTCCGAGAGGCTGGTCAAAGACGACGTATTTACATCAATTCACATAGAACAGTATGAAGCGGAGGCCCGGGATACAAAGCTCGGACCCGAGGAAATTACCAGGGATATCCCCAACGTGGGGGAAGAAGCCCTTAAGGATTTAGATGAAAGAGGAATAATAAGGATAGGTGCGGAGGTCAGGGCGGGAGATATCCTGGTAGGTAAGGTTACACCCAAAGGAGAAACGGAGCTCACCGCTGAAGAAAGGCTTTTAAGGGCTATTTTTGGCGAAAAAGCCAGGGAAGTCAGGGATACCTCCCTCCGCGTGCCGCACGGAGAATACGGTATTGTGGTGGATGTCAAGGTCTTCAGCAGGGAAAACGGCGATGAGCTGCCGCCGGGAGTAAATCAGCTCGTCAGGGTATATATTGCCCAGAAAAGAAAGATATCCGAAGGAGACAAAATGGCCGGCAGACACGGGAACAAGGGTGTTATTTCAAGAATAATGCCGGTGGAGGATATGCCCTACCTGCCCGATGGCACTCCCATAGATATCGTGTTAAACCCCCTCGGCGTGCCTTCCCGTATGAACATCGGTCAGGTTCTTGAGACGCACTTAGGATGGGCAGCAAAGGCACTGGGATGGCATGTGGCTACTCCCGTATTCGACGGGGCCAGCGAAGAAGAGATTTTCCAGCTGTTAAAACAGGCGGGTCTTCCTGAAGATGGGAAGATCCAGCTCAGGGACGGAAGAACGGGTGAATTCTTTGACAGAAAGGTAACCGTGGGCTACATGTACATGCTGAAACTCGCTCACCTGGTCGACGACAAAATCCACGCCAGATCCACAGGGCCTTACTCCCTTGTTACCCAGCAGCCCCTTGGCGGAAAGGCTCAGTTTGGCGGACAGAGGTTCGGAGAAATGGAAGTATGGGCTCTCGAAGCCTACGGAGCAAGTTATACCCTGCAGGAGCTTCTTACTGTTAAGTCCGACGATGTTATGGGCCGCGTGAAGACTTACGAGGCCATTGTAAAAGGGGAAAATGTACCGGAACCCGGAATACCGGAATCTTTCAAGGTATTGATAAAGGAATTGCAGTCTCTTTGCCTTGATGTAAAGATCCTTTCCGAAGACGAAAAGGAAATCATACTTAAAGATATAGATGAGGAAGATGAAGAAGTGGAAGAAACCCTCGATATAAATATGGAAGGGATGGAGGACCAGGGTAACATTGTTCCTCAGGAAGAACTGGTGGAGAACGGCTATGAAGAAGTAGAAGAGGAGGAACCCGATGAGGAAGAACTCTTTGACGAATCCTTTATAGAAGATCAGGATATAAGTTTCCCCGACGATGATGCCTTTAACGAGGATTTCTTCGATGATGGGGAAGAGAATTTCTAACCCTCTTTTCTCAATTTAAATATTAAGAAGGGAGAGAAACCCTTTGTTGGAGCTAAACTTTTTTGACAAGATAGAAATAGGCCTTGCTTCACCGGAAAAAATAAGGGAATGGTCCAAAGGCGAGGTTAAAAAACCCGAAACCATAAACTACAGGACGCTGAAACCCGAAAAGGGAGGACTTTTCTGCGAGAGGATTTTTGGACCCGTAAAGGACTGGGAATGTCACTGCGGAAAGTATAAAAGGGTAAGGTACAAGGGAATTATTTGCGATAGATGCGGCGTAGAAGTTACCAAGTCCAAGGTACGAAGGGAAAGAATGGGGCATATTGAGCTGGCAGCCCCCGTTTCCCATATCTGGTTTTTAAAGGGGATTCCGAGCAGAATCGGTTTGATGCTCGATATGTCCCCGCGAGCCCTGGAAAAAGTTATATATTTTGCTTCCTATATTGTAATCGATCCGGGTAATACTCCTCTCACCAAAAAGCAGCTTTTGACAGAAAAGGAATACAGAGAATACAGGGAAAAATACGGGAATGCTTTTAAAGCGGGCATGGGAGCCGAAGCCATAAAGGAACTTTTGAAGGAAATAGATTTAGAGAAATTATCCAAAGAGTTAAGGGCGGAATTGAAAGAAGCCAACGGGCAGAAGAAAATAAGGATTTTAAGAAGGCTCGAGGTGGTAGAAGCCTTTAGAAAGTCGGGCAACAGGCCCGAATGGATGATCCTTGAGGTAATCCCCGTGATACCTCCTGACTTAAGACCCATGGTGCAGCTGGATGGTGGGCGCTTTGCTACTTCGGACTTAAACGACCTTTACCGGAGGGTAATAAACAGGAACAACAGATTAAAAAGACTGCTCGACCTGGGGGCACCGGACATCATAGTCAGGAACGAAAAGAGGATGCTCCAGGAAGCGGTGGATGCCCTTATCGATAACGGAAGAAGAGGAAAGCCGGTAACCGGGCCGGGTAACAGGCCGTTAAAATCCCTGAGCGATATGCTCAAAGGTAAGCAGGGAAGATTCCGGCAAAATCTCCTGGGTAAACGCGTGGATTATTCCGGTCGTTCTGTTATCGTTGTCGGTCCGGAACTGAAATTATATCAGTGCGGTCTTCCCAAAGAAATGGCTCTTGAACTTTTTAAGCCCTTTGTCATGAAAAAACTGGTGGAGAAAAACTACGCTCACAACATAAAAAGCGCCAAGCGCATGGTAGAAAGGGTTAAACCGGAGGTATGGGATGTACTGGAAGAGGTCATTAAAGAGCATCCCGTGCTGTTAAACAGGGCTCCAACGCTGCACAGGCTTGGAATTCAGGCCTTCGAACCCGTTCTCGTCGAAGGCAGGGCGATTCAAATTCATCCTCTGGTTTGTACCGCGTACAATGCTGACTTTGACGGTGACCAGATGGCGGTACATGTTCCGCTTTCCGCTGAGGCTCAAGCGGAAGCCAGGCTATTGATGCTTTCTACCAACAACATACTGAAGCCTGCGGATGGAAAACCGGTAGTTACTCCTACCCAGGATATGGTTCTCGGTTCATATTACCTGACCATTGAAGTAAAAGGTGAAAAGGGTGAGGGCAAGATATTCTCATCGGAAAATGAGGCACTTTTAGCTTACGACAGCGGTGAAGTAGGACTCCATGCTCCGATTAAAGTGAGAATTACAAAGGAGATAAACGGTAAAAAGCGTTCGGGAATTATCACCACCACAATCGGCAGGATAATCTTCAACCAGTGCATTCCGCAGGATCTGGGCTTTGTGGATCGCTCGAAGGAGGAAAACTTTTTCGAGTTAGAGCTTAACACATTGGTGGATAAAAGCAAGCTGGGGGAAATAGTCGACCGCTGCTACAAAAAGCACGGCACTACCCTGACGGCGGAAATGCTGGATAAGATAAAGGCTGTTAGCTTTCACTACGCCACAAAGGCAGGTATTACAATTGGCATAACGGATATTGAGGTGCCAAAGGACAAATGGAAGATTCTATCGGAAGCCGATGAAAAGGTAGACCAGGTCGAACTAATGTACAGAAGAGGCTTGATATCCGAGGACGAAAGGTATGAAAAGGTAATAGAGATATGGGAGAATGCCACCAATAAAGTAACGGAAAGCTTAATGAACAGCCTTGACAGATTAAATCCCGTATACATGATGGCAAACTCCGGTGCTCGAGGCAACAAACAGCAGATAAGGCAGTTAGCGGGTATGAGGGGTCTTATGGCCGATACGGCGGGCCGAATCATTGACTTACCCATAAAGGCCAACTTCCGTGAAGGGCTGACGGTGCTGGAGTACTTCATATCCACCCATGGTGCCCGTAAAGGACTTGCGGATACCGCTCTCAGGACGGCGGACTCGGGATACCTGACAAGAAGGCTTGTGGATGTAAGCCAGGACGTGATTGTCAGGGAAGTGGATTGCGGCACTACCGAAGGAATCACCGTCAGGGCAATAATGGATGGCAAGGATGTTATAGAGTCGTTGAAGGAGAGAATAGACGGCAGATACGCCCGGGAGGACATAGTAAATCCGGTTACGGGCGAAGTGATTGTAAGGGAAAATGAGATAATTACCGATGAAATAGCTGACAGGATAATAAAAGCGGGAATACAGGAGGTTAAGATAAGGTCGGTACTCACCTGCAGGACCAGGCACGGCGTATGTGCCAAGTGTTACGGCAAAAACCTGGCTACGGGGAAACCGGTGGAGGTGGGGGAAGCGGTGGGCATTATCGCTGCCCAGTCCATAGGCGAACCGGGTACCCAGCTGACGATGAGAACCTTCCACACCGGCGGTATTGCCGGGCACGATATTACCCAGGGTTTACCCAGGGTGGAGGAATTGTTCGAAGCCAGAAGACCAAAGGGCCAGGCGGTTATTACCGAAATCGGCGGTACCGTCAGGATTATTGAAAACAAAAAGAAAAGAGAAGTGGAAATTACCGCTGATACCGGCGAAGTAAAGGTTTACCAGATACCTTACGGCGCCAGGTTGACGGTGGAAAACGGCGCAAGGGTGGAGCCGGGTGATGAGCTCTGCGAAGGACCAATCAATCCCCACGATATCCTTAGAATAAAAGGGGTACGGGGAGTTCAGGCCTACCTGCTGCAGGAAGTGTTGAAGGTTTACAGGATGCAGGGTGTGGACATAAACGATAAACACATAGAGATAATAATAAGACAAATGCTCCGAAAGGTTAAGATAGAAGACCCCGGAGATACGGATTTACTGCCCGGTGAGCTCATAGATATTTTTGAGCTGGAAGAAATAAACGAAAAGGCGAAGCAAGAAGGCAAAAAACCCGCCGAGGCAAGAAGGGTACTTCTGGGGATCACGAAAGCATCCCTTGCAACGGATTCTTTCCTGTCCGCCGCATCCTTCCAGGAAACCACCCGGGTGCTTACCGAAGCATCCATAAAAGGAAAGGTGGACCCGCTCATTGGTCTAAAAGAAAATGTTATAATAGGAAAGTTGATACCTGCAGGAACCGGCATGAAAAGGTACAGAAATATAAGAATTATATGCGAAGGGCAGGAGGAAACCGCCACCTCCTCGGAAAATTAAAAGAGACACGCCTTAATTGTATTGACATAGAAAAAGTCGGATGCTAAAATATATTAGTGCGTGTTCAGGCTTTGAAAAGCAATGGATAAGGAGGGCATGAGCATGTTAAACAGATTAAAAAATGCCCCCAGAAAAACCGTAGGTACCAAGCAAACCCTTAAAGCGGTGGAAAAGAATCAAGCTTCAGTAGTGTTTATTGCAGAGGATGCTGAGGAGCACGTGGTTTCAGGCCTGAAAGAACTGTGTCGCACGAAGGGAATAGAGATGGTCTTTGTCCCTACTATGAAGGAACTGGGCCAGGCTTGCGGTATTGATGTAGGGGCAGCATCAGCTGCAATTTTGAGCTAATCCGATAGATGGTGCGAATGCCCCTCTCGGGGCATTCCTTTTTTTAATTCTTTGGAAGGAGGTGTAAAGGTATGCCGACAATGAATCAGCTGGTGAGAAAGGGCAGGGAGAAGGTAACCAAAAAATCCAAGTCACCTGCACTCAAAGGGAACCCGCAGAAACGCGGTGTTTGCACCGTTGTAAAGACAACTACTCCAAAGAAGCCAAACTCTGCTTTGAGAAAGATTGCCAGGGTGAGGCTAACAAACGGTATTGAAGTTACCGCATATATCCCGGGCATTGGTCATAACCTTCAGGAGCACTCGGTAGTTTTAGTAAGAGGCGGCAGGGTTAAAGACTTGCCGGGTGTAAGATACCACATTATCCGCGGGGCTCTCGATGCTGCTGGAGTAGCCAACAGGAGACAGGGTAGATCTCTATACGGTGCGAAAAGACCAAAGTCATAATAAGGAGGGAAGAGGATGCCAAGGAAAGGGCACGTTAGAAGGCGCGAAGTTGCTGAAGATCCCATTTATAAAAGCAAACTGGTTACGAAGCTCATTAACAAACTGATGTACGATGGCAAAAAGAGCATCGCGCAGAGGGCTTGCTATGAGGCCTTCGAAATTATAAGGCAAAAGACGGGTAAGGACCCCATGGAAGTTTTTCAGGAAGCTTTGAAGAATGTCATGCCCGTGCTTGAGGTTAGGCCGCGCAGGGTAGGAGGTGCTACCTACCAGGTTCCAATGGAAGTTCCGGAAAACCGCAGGTTATCCCTTGGGATTCGCTGGCTGGTAGATTACGCCCGCCAGAGGACCGATAAAAAGACCATCAGGGAAAAGCTCGCTGCAGAAATAATGGATGCGGCCAACGGTGCGGGTGGAGCCGTTAAGAAGAAGGAAGAAACCCACAGAATGGCAGAAGCCAACAGGGCATTTGCACATTACCGGTGGTAATTTTTTGGTACCCAGGCTATTTTGCAGGAGAAAGGGGTGGAAAGAATGCCTAGACAGGTACCACTTAATAGATTAAGGAACATAGGTATAATGGCACATATAGATGCCGGTAAAACCACTACAACGGAGAGAATACTTTTCTATACCGGTAAGGTACACAAGTTGGGAGAGGTTCATGAAGGGACTGCTGTAATGGACTGGATGGAGCAGGAGCAGGAAAGGGGCATTACCATTACCGCTGCTTCCACCACTTGCTACTGGAAGGATCATCAAATTAATATCATAGATACGCCCGGGCACGTTGATTTCACCGTGGAGGTAGAGCGTTCACTTCGCGTCCTTGACGGAGCGGTAGCGGTCTTTTGTGCAAAAGGCGGTGTAGAGCCTCAGTCGGAAACGGTGTGGCGCCAGGCGGATAAATACGGCGTCCCCAGAATAGCATATGTGAATAAAATGGATATAGTTGGGGCCGATTTTTACAATGTGGTGAAACAGATCAGAGAGAGGCTCGGCGCCAATCCGGTACCCATTCAAATCCCCATTGGAGCGGAGGATACCTTCCACGGCATAGTGGACCTGGTTATGATGAAAGCTTACATTTACACCAACGACCTGGGCACCGAGATACAGGAAACCGCTATTCCCGATGAAATAAGGGATAAGGCAGAAGAATACAGGGAAAAGATGATAGAAGCACTGGCGGATGTGGATGAAGAAATAATGACAAAATACCTGGAAGGGGAAGAGCTAACGCCGGAAGAAATTAAAGGAGCTCTTAGAAGGGCCTGCATCGCGGTTAAGGCCGTTCCTGTAATCTGCGGTTCATCATATAAGAACAAGGGAGTGCAGCTTCTACTGGATGCCATAGTGGATTACCTGCCATCACCCCTTGACATTCCGGCAGTAAAGGGAATAGATCCCGAAACGGGAGAGGAAATAGAAAGACTTGCAAGCGATGATGAGTCTTTTTCTGCTCTGGCGTTTAAGATAATGAGCGATCCCTATGTAGGTAAGTTAACTTATTTCAGGATTTACTCGGGTGTTTTGAAAGCGGGATCTTATGTATATAACTCTACCAAGAACAAAAAGGAAAGAATAGGCAGGATTTTGAGGATGCATGCAAATCACCGCCAGGAAATGGAAGAGGCTATGACGGGAGAAATCGTAGCGGCGGTGGGATTAAAAGACACGACAACCGGTGATACCCTCTGCTCCGAAGACAAGCCTATTATACTGGAATCCATGCAGTTCCCCGAACCTGTAATCCATGTGGCAATTGAACCAAAGACAAAAGCGGATCAGGAAAAAATGGGAATCGCATTGCAGAGGCTTGCGGAGGAAGATCCAACCTTCCGGACTTATACCGATGCTGAGACCGGACAGACCATCATTGCGGGAATGGGCGAGCTGCACTTGGAAATCATTGTTGACAGGATGTTCAGGGAATTCAAGGTAGAAGCCAATGTAGGAAAACCGCAGGTAGCCTATAAAGAAACCATCAAGAAAGCCGTTAAAGCTGAAGGTAAATACATCAGGCAGACCGGTGGTCGCGGTCAGTACGGCCACGTATGGCTGGAAATTGAACCCCTTGAACCGGGTAAAGGCTATGAATTCGTAAACAAGATTGTGGGCGGCGTTATTCCGAAGGAATACATTCCTGCGGTGGACGCGGGAGTTCGGGAAGCCCTCGAAAACGGTGTTCTGGCCGGATACCCGGTAGTGGATGTAAGGGTAACTCTTTTTGATGGTTCTTACCATGAAGTGGACTCTTCGGAAATGGCCTTCAAGATAGCAGCATCCTTAGCCTTCAAAGAGGCTATGAGAAAGGCGGATCCGGTGCTCTTAGAGCCCATTATGAAGGTGGAAGTGGTAGTTCCGGAAGAGTTCATGGGAGACGTAATTGGAGACATCAACTCCCGTCGCGGACATTTAGAGGGAATGGAACCCAGAGGTGGGGCTCAGGTTATAAGAGGGTATGTTCCTTTAGCAGAAATGTTTGGTTACGCAACCGATTTACGTTCCAAGACCCAGGGCCGCGGCACTTACACCATGCAGTTCTCCCATTATGCAGAAGTTCCCAAAAATATCGCGGATGCGATAATCAATAAAAAATAAAAATTAAAATTTGAGGAGGGCAAAGAAATGGCAAAACAGAAATTTGAGAGGAAGAAGCCGCACGTAAA
>NZ_JBNARB010000026.1:0-11602 GCF_049723235.1 Thermovenabulum sp.
GTTTCAATCCCTTATAGGTAGGCTAAAAACACGTTGGAATCCGCAAAAAATAAGGATTTTAGTTCGCTAAAATTCTTATTTTAAATTTTTCCCATCATTTTTTATTTTAGCATAACTTTCAGTAATTTCAAGTATTTCAGGGTTTTATTTAGATTCTCAAAAAAGTCGTCGACCTCCAGGGGTTTTTGCACTATCGGAGGTCGACGACAATCTTTTTTTTAATATTCTCTAAATCTCACGTGTTTAAATACTCGTTTTATAAATATTTCATCACCTTCCTTTTTTTCCTCGGTGATTCTTTTAGTTGTAGCGTATACGGGTAATAAACCATTTTCTTTACAGAAATTTACTATTTTATATGTTGCTCCATAATCTCCCTGAACTAATACTACATCTCCCTTTATAGAATTCAACTTAATAAAATCTTTTATTCCAACTATCAATTCATCTACATTTTCAATTTCAGGAGGAATATTAGACCATATTTCCTGAAGTTTCTCAGGAAGTCTAATAAAAAATTTTACATGGAACAATTCTTTAGCTTGTTTCTTCTGAATTTCATCAAGTTCGTGGGAAATTATCAAAAACATTTTTCTTTCCGAATAATTTATATTATCCATAGACTACTCCTTTACAATTTCAAAGCATCCAAAACCCTGGGAATTTTTGCTTCCCAAACCAGAATCATAGGCAACCTTAAACAATTTTGTATCGGTTTGTATTCTATATATGCCCATCCATCCTTTAATTACTGTTCCTTTGTATTTTATTATTTTACAGTAATTTTGATTCATTTCATAAACAGGAGAAATTTTTAAATCTATATTTTCTATATTATTCAGTTGAAGTAATTCAGCTTTCTTTAATAAATTTTCTTTTATTAGTTTTGAAAATTTCTCTTCCTCTGGACTAAAATAATATGTCTTTTTATCACTGCCATTCATAAAAGTTTTATATACCACTACCGGTGACAGCATTTTTATTAATATCTCAATATTACCTTCTAATCTATCCAATTCGGATATAACTGATATATTTTGAACTTCAATTCTTTGACCTAAAAAACTGAAATTGTCGTTTTTCATAAGGGAACTGGCAAAATCCCGTATAAATTTATCCACGGGTGATGAAACTATAATATCAAAAGGTGAAAATATTTTTATCTTTTGCTGTGGTAACATTTCAAATTTTCCCAAAAGCCTTGAAAAAGTAAAAAGTTTAAAACTCCTGCTTCCCAGCTTAAAACCCTGATTATGCAGAAAATCCGAAAACTCTTTACTTAAATTGTTATATATAAAGGATTGAATAATGTAGTTATAATGGACAGGCAGTATAACCGGATCTTTAGAGATAAAACTTATTTTTAGCCTCATAAATTATCCCTTCTTTAAATTTTAATTTGAATATAATTAATTCAATATTTATTTTTAAATTTCCTTTTTTAAAAATATCTTGATTAGAAAAATTTGTTTTTGCTAAAATTTTACTATAAAAAATTTTAGAAAGAGGTGCATTATGGCAAAACTTTTAACTTTCTTAGGAACTGGCAGTTATGAAGAATGCTGTTATAGTTATAACAATCAGGTTTCAATTTCCAGCAATTATATACAAATATGCATACTCGATATATTAAATAAAAGTGTAGAAACAAACATCAATGAAATAATAATTTTTCTAACAAAAGAGGCTGAAATAAGAAATTACTTAGCTAATGCTAAATACCCTTCAAAACCCGGATTAAAAAAACAATTAGAAAATTATATTCAAAATAATAACATAAATTTAAAAATCACTCCTGTTAAAAATGTGCCAAACGGCAATTCAGAAGAAGAAATATGGGAAATCTTTGATATCTTAATGAACAATATTAAAGAAGACGACGTAATATATTTTGACATTACACATTCTTTCAGGTTTTTGCCTATGCTGGCTTTTATTACATTAAATTATTCAAGATATATTAAAAATACTCACGTAGCTGGAGTTTTTTACGGTAGTATTGAATCATTCTGTCAGGAAAAAGGTATTAGTATTAGAGAAATAGAAAAAATACCAATAAGCGAAAGAATAGTGCCGATTATAAATCTTACAAATTTTATAGAGCTTTTTGATTGGGTTATAGGAGTCAAAGAATTTATGACCTCCCTAAACTACAGTATGCTTGACCAATTATCTAAAAGAGGCGTAAAAAACTTAAATAGAGAAGTAAAAGAGAAAAATGACTTTATAATAAACAATGAGTTGAGAAATTTAAGTGATTCCATAAAAAATCTTAGCGAAAATATACTCCTGTGCAGAGGACTTAATCTTATTAAAAGCTATAAAAAACTTAAAAAAAATTTGAAGGAAATAGGAGAAAAAAATGCAACAAAAAAATCTTTAAAACCTTTCAAATACATAATAGGAAAATTAAATAGCACGATAGAGTGCGAAGAAAATGATATAAAAAATTATTTAAAGATTGTTGAGCTTTGCTGCAATAATAACCTGATTCAACAGGGTTTAACAATACTGGAAGAAAGCTTAATAACTTATGTGTTAGAAAAAATGAAAATGAACATGATAGATCTAAATAACAGGAAAATTCCTACGGGGATTTATAACAAATTTATTAAAAAAGAATTGGAAAAAAATGATTTACTATTCATTGAAAAATTAGGGGAGGAAATATTTTTATTAATATACAATATTGCAGGCATTAGAAACGACATAAATCACTGCGGATTCAGGCCTTCTGCAGCTGATACTCAAACACTTAAAGTTAAACTTAAAGAATTTTTAGATCAGGCAAAAGAAATAATCGAAAATATTGAGTCAAAATAACATCTATATTTAATCAACCCTCTTTTTCAATTTATTATATAAATTAATACACTGAAAAAATAAATTTTGGAATTTTTCATTGTCTTCAAGGTACGCTTGATTATTATTTGGATTTGAACCATGAACAGCAGCATTTCTTATATATTCGAGACGATTAAAAAGTTCTCCTTCTTCTTCATTATTAAAAAAAGCCCAGGGAGCTTCCCCCCAAATTTCCGACTTTGCTTTATGCCTAATTTTTTCTCTTTCTTCATAATTTAAATAATCGCTTATTTTATAAAATCTTCCTGCAAGGATTATCATAGCTTCGTATAAAAGAATTAAAGATTTTAAATACTGTTTTTTTTCAAAATAAAAAATTGCTCTTTCTACCATTCTTTCATCTAAGTATTTTAAATTCGTTAAAGACATTAAATCTTCACGGATTTTCCTAATAGGCTCTTTTAAATAAGGCTCAAAATTTTTTTCTTTTTCCTTTAATTCCTCTATTAATTTTTGCAAATTTCTTTTTAAACTTCTATTCATTTCTAATTTAAAATAAACATTATCCGAATCCTTGATCCCAATATTTTCTAAAAACAAAGGGAAATACCCCAGTTTCTCATATATATTATAGGCAGTGGATAAGGAATACAACTCGTTTATAAAATCTATTTTTAATACTGGTTTTACTTCATTATTAGGTGCCATTTCAAAAGCTCCGTAATATACATCTATTTCTTTGATCTTTTTAAAATTTGCAATATATACTAAGGAAAAAGAAATAACGAAAGGCATATGCCTGTACCCATGGGTTAAATCAAAAACTATTTTATATTCTTTATCTGCGGGGATTAATTCAATCAATGCGTTTATAAAAGAAGAATACTTTGTAGGATCTACATCAATAAAGTGAATACTACTTTCCCCTAAATATTTGCCGATAGCACCTTCCCATTCTTTAAGTGTAAATTTACTTACACCATCTTCGTTATCCTCTTCTTCAAATACTTTGTAATATAAATTTTCTAACTCATTATCAATATCCATTCCTGCTAATTCTATCATTTCAGACCAACAGGAAGTAGAAGTGCCAAAAATTATCCATTGTTTTATATTAAGTTTTAGATTCTCTTTTAAATACTTGAACAACTCTTTGCCAAAAAAAGCTGTTTCTTCGCTTACTGTACCTTTATCATCAGGAAATTTATATTTTGTTTTTTGATACCCCTTAGCCTTATCTTTTACCTTTTTCCCTTTCCCAATTAATGAAATTAAAATTACATCCAGTTCTTTTTTATTCATATTATGCCTCCAATTTAGTATTAAACTTAATCAATTAGGAGTGTTTCCATACATATAACTCATCAGAAATCATACCATAACCGTTTTCATTGAAATGTCCCAGACCGCATATATAAGCAATTTTTAATAATTCTTCAGAACCTAATACTTCAAAAGCTCCTTTATATAGAACAAAATCTATTTCCATTATTTTTTCAAAATTATTTTTAAAAACAAAAACAAATCTATCGTCTTCAGGATAATTGCCGTAAACCTTCTTATATTTATTAATTAAATTCAATCTTAAAAATTCGTTAAATCTTTCCGGTTCCCTTTCATATTCCACAGGTTTTAAGTTATTATCTACTACCATCAGAGGGGACCATAGATACGCATTGTATTCATTTTTCGGCTTAATAAATTCGGTTTTTTCTATATTTAGCACCTGATTATCATTAATTGTTATTTTTTCTTCAAATAGCTTTAAAGTCAAGTTTACCAGAGTTTCCGGGTTGTAATGTGAAAAATAAAAGGCAATCTTATCAATTGCCCAAAAACCGTTTTCCGTTTTTTTTGTTTTTCTCGGAATCACATCCGAAAATACGTAAAATCCTTCCGGGCAGTGCCTTTCAAAAAATCTTTTAAAATATAATTTATAGGAATTATCAAAATATATTCCTTCTTTTGCTTTAAAAATAACTTTTGCCCGATGCATAACATAACCTTTCCTTCATTTAAAACTTATTTTTACCCACCCCGGGACAGCATTTGGTTTTCCGTTTTCAAAAATTATTCTTCTTGTCTTTGGAAATAAATTTTTATCAAAATTCCTATTATAATACTTTTCAAGTTTTATTTTATTTTTCTCATCAAATAAGCTCGATATAGTTTTACTGTTAAATCCCGTTCCAAATCCAATCTGTATAATTAGTTCATTTTCTTTTAATTTGTCATTTATTTCTTTTAATTTTTTATAAAAATTCCCAATCTCAGGCAAATTATATTTTTCAAAAAACCTTGTCTCTTTTTCAATGTAACTTGATACGTCTTTTTTAACTAAACTTATAAAATTTTTTATAATTTCCGCCCTTTGAATTTTGCCCTCTCTTATTATATAATCGTCATTTATTCTTTTATCAATATTTATATATCCTGTGTTTTTACTGCCTCTTTTTAATCCCTCCAAGTAAATTGAAACAGCTTCATTAGGATTATCTTTATTATCTTGGTATTTATACCATTTTACCTTGCCATTACATATATTTAAAATCTTCATTTCAAAAATCCCCATCTCCTCTACCTTAAAGGGCTCCGTATCTCCAATATTCAAAAAACGGAAAGGGGAATTATGAGGCTTCCCAAAAACATCTTCTTCAGCTTTATCATCCACTCTTTCTTTTTTGACAGAACTGTTTTTAAAAGAAAAATCTAATGAAGAAATATAATTATTTGAAATTGAATTATGCATTGCCCTGGTAATAGAGCTCCTCAAAGCTCCTTTTATTGAACTTCCGGGAATGTAGGGCTTTCCAGCAGTTTTAATAAATTCCGTTATTTCTCCTTTTATTGGCGAAAACCCGGTATAATCCAAACGGTAATCAATATAATTTTCAACATTAATTTTTAACACTTTCCAGTCTATTCTGCCACTTCTTAAACCATTTACCACACCATCCACTAAATAATTAATTTTATTTACATCTTCCAGTAATTTATAAACATTGATTAAACCTACCTGCCCATTTTTTAAAATATATTCAAAGGGCATTTTCTTTGACCCGTTTCCAATATTTAAAGGAGAAAGTATCTCCACCTCATAGCCTTTCAATTTAATACACCTCTCCCCTTAAAAAGGCTTCAAGAATGCTGCACCGTATTTTAAAACTCTGTGTTCTTCAAATCCTTCTGGTGTTATATCCACTACCTTCCCCTTTAGTTCTCTTTTAAAAACACTCCCTTCTGTTAACATCCTGCTTCGATTTTTCTTGATATCGCTTTGGTATATTGAATAAACATATCCCCCTCTTTCAGTTAAATCATAACTTATTAATGCATTTTCCAAATCATCTTCCTCTGCAGGATAAAAAAGGGAAAGCAGTAAATATTCTTCAGAATGTTTTTCTTTTTCTTTATCTTCTATGAAATCCGGTTCAAAAAAACCAAAACCATATGTTCTTTCTCCGCCTATTCCCTCATCCCCAAGAAGCCTTATTGAAGCAAGTATTTCTTTTTCTATTGATGTATCGACTTTTAAATAAAACCAGAGTCCAGAATTTTCATCAAACAAAGAACTGCTTACGTAATAAATATTGCTGTTAAAATTAAGCCTGTCCAGCACCACTCTCGGCCTTTCCTTTTCCGCTATAATTTCTCCTTCATATGGCTCTTTTAAAAAGAATTTTCCTTTTATATATCCATAAACTTTTTCTTCATTTCCTCCTTTTTGCCGGCGATTACTTAATCTTTCCAAAATGCTTTCGGAGATAAATTTTACTTTTTTTGCCTTTTTATAATCTTCTATTACTCCGAATAAATCCAAATTCAAAGGCCTTGGCAAAAGATAATCATCATTTACATAGATGAAAGCAGAGGAGTTTTCAAACAAATAAACTCCATTTATAAAGTTTTTAGCCAATTTATCGGCTTTTTCCTTTCCGTAAAGAAGATTATAGCAGCACATTATACCGCTAAAAATCGTATCGGAATGGACAATGCTTTCAGACAAATTGTCCATTTTTTCTTTATACCCAAAGTGCACAGGCCCTTTGAATTTTAATTTTACTCTGTATTTTTTCATATTTTTCACCATCGCTTTTTATAGCTTTATTTCACTTAAATCTTTTGCCTTTTCAACCAGTTTCTTTTCCTCTTTTCCCTCTTCATAGTATCCTTTATCCCTGAAAGAAATAGTTATATTCTCAAATTTTATCTTGCCGTAACCTCTGCTCCCCTGACCGCCGAGGTAATCATCTTCTAAAAGCTTCATCGCTTGAATGAGCTTTTTCAAATACATTGTTCCTTCTTCGTTTAAAACATTCAAAACCATTTCCCCTTTGAATTTTGCCCCGGCAGGAACCCTTTCCGTTTGTCTGGGGTTTGCCGCCGAAGTAATTCGATCTAAATTATTTTCATATTTTACTTCAGTCCATTCCATATCAATATTATCCTTCATTTCTTCAGTTATACTGTTTTCGTCGAGTTTTGCATCTCTTACCATAAGTCTTGTGGGGGTTACATTTTCATATACTGATTCATTTCCGTTGATACTTTTATGTTTACCGTGATTCCTGCCAAAAATATTGCAAACAGCACAGTCAAATTTGTCACACATATGAATCCTTATCGGTTCTTCTTTACTTTCTTTTGAATAAATAAGATTCTCAGGACTTACTAACCCTTCCGTATATTCCATTAAGGCCCTCATTTTTCCTTTTAAACTGCTTCCGGGAATATATGGTCTGCCTTTTTCATCTTTTATAACCGCATTATCTACTCCGCCTATATCCATAGTGTTGTTAGAAGCGCCTATATGTAAGCCTGTTTTTGCAACAATATCAAAGTTTATTATATATTTACCTTTTAAAACATAGCTTATATTATTCACTCTATACACCCCCATTATTTAAATTATTCTCTTCCACCTTTTGCTCTGTGATAGGCTATAACTGCCTGGAAGAAATCAAAAAATCTTGAATAATTATTTTCATTTTTTTCAGCTTCATTAATAGCTCTAGAAAACACCTCGTAAAATCCAACTTTCTTTAATTCAGGAAATCGCCCTTCAGTATATGCTATTAAAGATTTTAATACTTTTAGCTTATACACAGTTTCATCGCTAAATTTTTCTCTACTAATACTTTTTGCCTCGTTGTAAACTCTTCTTATTTTGGAATAACTTACGTTTTTCAATATTTCACCAAATTTCTCAGCACATTGAATAAAAATGTCGCCTTTTTTATCCTTTTCTTTGTTAATAGCAATTTCTATATTCTTCATTACAAAATCCAATGAAGAATTTGCTTCTTGATTTCCTTGACTCCCTCTATATCCCCCTCGATAGTCTTGCATTATTTCCCCTCCCCTGCTTTTCTTGTTTCCATCTCTGCCCACCTTGCAGAGATATAAGTATGTTTATATAATTTATTTCCTTTATCTAAGAGCATATTTTGGATTTTTTCTAATTCATCTTTCACATTTTTGTTAACCCTATGTTTCAACCTTGATATATAGTAAATAAGCCTCCAAACCTTGAAAATTTCTTCGTTTTTACTGGATTTTTCCCAGTCCTCATAAACCTTATAAATTAAACTTATTAAAGACCTGGGAGCCTTTTTTTCTAATGAGCTTACTATTGTCTCTTTTAATTCCTTGAACTTATCAATTTCTTCCCATCCTATACTATAACCGCAAAAGGAAAAACAATTTTTCTTTATTCCGTTTCTTTCATAAGATTTTGCTTTTTCAAGATGTTCTCCCGCTTCTAATGCAACCTTGTAAAGAGGAAATTTTTTATCGGGTGAAATATCAAAAGCCATTGAAATATTCATAACCGGATTAAACCCTGTATATTCTTTAAAAAGCTTCTTTATTTCCATTGCTAAATAAGGCATCCTGTCCCACGGCCCTACAAAGAAGAAGTCATCTCCTCCAGCGTATATCGCATAGCAATATTCGTATTCATCTTTACTTTTAATGGTATCCTCCAAATACTTTCCAAAAAACAGAGAAAGTTCCGAAGACAATGTAAGCACTCTTGAAATGGTTTTGTTCTCTCCTAACCCGTCTCTAAAAATTTTACCCAGGTTGTCTACATCTCCTCTAAGTATTCCCCAGGTTTTTAAACCCTTTGCTTTTTTGCTTATCTCATCAAAGCCAACTATTTTCTTAATTTCTTTATCTTCTTTATTATCAGGCATTAATTTCATAAATGTAGGCACTTTTAAATAGTAAACTGCTTTTTCAAAATCAAATTTATCCTGGTTGTCCTTTTTTAGGTCATAACAAAATCCTCTTTTAGGGCTGTCGATCAGTTCAATTTCTACTCCTAAAGCTTTAAATATATCAAAACAACTATTAATTTCGCCGCTTTTATATGTTATGAATTTTTCAACTAAATATCTTTTCTTTATAAGGTCTTCCCCCAATTCTTCGAAACTGGCGCAAAAAGAACATTCATCATTAGTTTTATAATATCTTCCACAGTGAGGACATATATTTTTATTTTGTACTTCGGTTATTTTGAATATTTTTTTGCTTTTAACAAGATCATAAAACTTTTTTGTTTTTCTTTCCTGCACAAATTTTCCAGATTCATCCATTATGTTCGGTAAATTCGTAATTAAATCATTTATATCGGCTTCAGCCGCCCCCAACAATACCGACAATTTCCCTTTATGTGCCTCAAAAAATATTTCATCGAAGAATTGTTGATAATAATCAACTTTATTTTTAAAACTATAAGGCATTAAAAGATAAAAATGTCCTCCGCCAGAAAACAACAAATTGGTTAACGGTAGTTTCTCTTTCTTTAATATAAACTTTGCCGCTAAATCCGAGATATATGAAATGTAAAAAGATTTGCCCCTTAAGGCTTTTGTTGCACCATCCATCTTGGTATCATAAACAAAATCTTGGATTCCCGATATGTCGCCTTTTACTACACAAAAATATTTTCCTTCTCCTTTAGAAGGGATAATATTCCTTTTTATTTTTTCATGAATAACTTGTAATTTTTTCTCATCTTTTTCTTCACGATAAATGCAAAATGCAATAGCCGCAGTGGATTTTAAATGCCCCCACAAAGAAATATCCGGAACTGAATGATAAAAAGCTGAAGGCATGTTTGATGTATACTCTTCCAGCAAATACATTAATTTATTAAGTTCAGCAATATCTTCAAAACTTTTTATTTTCTTAAAATCGTCCTTAAATTCTTCCCATAATTCAGAATATCTTTTTTCACATTCTTTTTCACTTAATACTACCTCTGAAGGTTTTTGACATCGATATACAGGTTCTATTTCTTTGTAATATGTTTTTTCATTATAATCTTTTTCAGTTTTAAATCCATCAAGTTCAATATTTGAAAAAATTGAAATAAGTTGTTTTGTTTTTCCATCATCTTCATTATTCTTTTCTCTTTCATAAGCAGAAATTTTATCAGAAAGAGCAATAATTAATTCCAAAGCATTTAAAGGCTCGTGATGATTTCTTATCGCACTTGAAACTTCATTTATTTTTATATATTCACTGCAAAAATACGCTCCCCATTCCTGATGCCTGGGCCCATAAGCTCCTTCTGATTTTATCAAAGTGTTATATTCCCTTTTTATTTTTGCTTTTATATTTTCATCTCCACATCTTTGGTAAAATTTCCCAATATCATGCAGTATTGATCCTAAAAATAAATTTTTCTCGTCTTTTGTAAAGTCTTCGTGCAGAAATCCCAAATTTTTACCCCCTTTCTATTTAATTGTTATTCAAATATTATCTTTATTTCTACATTTTTCCGTTTTTCCCTTCCAAAAATAATTAATTTTTTCAAAAAATTTCTTATACTGCCGTGCAAAGCCAGATCACATATAACGAAAAAGCCGGCTTAAAAAATTATAGGTAGGCTAAAAACCTTTTTTATTGTATACTTGCACTTATTGTATACATAGTTTCAATCCCTTATAGGTAGGCTAAAAACGTTGTGGCAGCTATGGTGGAAATATACGGGACACAGGTTTCAATCCCTTATAGGTAGGCTAAAAACTGCCTTTCTGCAAACAGAAAGTTATTCGTCAAATTAGTTTCAATCCCTTATAGGTAGGCTAAAAACCCATCCTGATCACCTCCTATTCTCTCCCTGTCCGCGGAGTTTCAATCCCTTATAGGTAGGCTAAAAACCCACTTCCTTTTTGTCATCATAATTTGTATTTTCTGGTTTCAATCCCTTATAGGTAGGCTAAAAACTTATCATAATCAACTTTATATCCTTTATTTTCAAAAGTTTCAATCCCTTATAGGTAGGCTAAAAACAAAGGAGAGAAAAGCAATGGGAATGAACCAGCCTGTGTTTCAATCCCTTATAGGTAGGCTAAAAACCTCAAAATCCCCCCCCCGTGTAGCTAAAAACTTTAGGTTTCAATCCCTTATAGGTAGGCTAAAAACTTATAATTCTCGGGATTTTCTGCAGGATGTGAAGAAAGTTTCAATCCCTTATAGGTAGGCTAAAAACAAGATTGTCCGCTCTACTTGCCGAAGGGCACGGGACGGTTTCAATCCCTTATAGGTAGGCTAAAAACATCGGGCTACGAATGGAAGAGCCCGATATATAAGGACTGTTTCAATCCCTTATAGGTAGGCTAAAAACGAGGCAGAGGGGGGCGAATAATATGAAAATTCCACGGGGTTTCAATCCCTTATAGGTAGGCTAAAAACTTTTAGTTCTAAAGTTTATGCAGATGAGTTTATAAGGTTTCAATCCCTTATAGGTAGGCTAAAAACCCTTAGAAGAGCAGGCCAAAATCCA
>NZ_JBNARB010000026.1:11702-22973 GCF_049723235.1 Thermovenabulum sp.
AAAAGCAAAAAATGCGCAATTGTGTTTCAATCCCTTATAGGTAGGCTAAAAACCAAGCATACTGAGAATATCCGCAAGTTTCTGAATCATGTTTCAATCCCTTATAGGTAGGCTAAAAACCACCCCGGTGGCAGGAGGGGCAAAGGAGGGGAGAGCAGTTTCAATCCCTTATAGGTAGGCTAAAAACCAGCTATGAACGTGGTGGCTAACTCGGCTACGGCCAGTTTCAATCCCTTATAGGTAGGCTAAAAACTTCCACTCGTAGCCCGATATAGAACCATCATACGTGTTTCAATCCCTTATAGGTAGGCTAAAAACTAAGCTTAGCATAATACAAATCTTTTAATCCTATCTGTTTCAATCCCTTATAGGTAGGCTAAAAACTGTTGATGATAAGGGGGAGATTTATGCTATTTCAAAGTTTCAATCCCTTATAGGTAGGCTAAAAACAGGACTCAAAAAACTCGATGCCCTGCTCAGAACCTTGTTTCAATCCCTTATAGGTAGGCTAAAAACTCACGTGTATTGCCGCACGATAGAATACCTAAGAGAGTTTCAATCCCTTATAGGTAGGCTAAAAACACAATACCAATTCCGTATATATAAACTCTTGATATACGTTTCAATCCCTTATAGGTAGGCTAAAAACGGGGGATAGCTACCGAAATCGGCAGGCAGAACTATAGAAGTTTCAATCCCTTATAGGTAGGCTAAAAACTTCTCAGCATAGGAAGTTTGGATATGACGTAATATGTTTCAATCCCTTATAGGTAGGCTAAAAACATTTTGGGAGAAGATGGGGAATAGGTATTGATGAATCGTTTCAATCCCTTATAGGTAGGCTAAAAACTGTTCCGATTCATGTCCATACTGCCTACAGTGTACTGTTTCAATCCCTTATAGGTAGGCTAAAAACCAATTAAGAAGGGTGCACAGTTGATAAAAGGTTTAGGGTTTCAATCCCTTATAGGTAGGCTAAAAACTAGAATATATCTGCGATAAAGAACGATTTGAAATAGGTTTCAATCCCTTATAGGTAGGCTAAAAACCTTCCCTGCCTCGTAAGCTTCTATAGTGCGGGGACTGTTTCAATCCCTTATAGGTAGGCTAAAAACAAAACGTATCTGCTACGAAGAGCTGGAGCGCCGCTTGTTTCAATCCCTTATAGGTAGGCTAAAAACGCTTGAAGATTTGGGATTAATTGTCAAAAGAGAGGGTTTCAATCCCTTATAGGTAGGCTAAAAACCACAGAAACGCACTACGATCACTATTGATGATGTCTGGTTTCAATCCCTTATAGGTAGGCTAAAAACCTAAAACCACCCCTTACGTAATCATTTTTGCCCATCTGTTTCAATCCCTTATAGGTAGGCTAAAAACAGTTGAGCAAGTCTCTCTATACTGGATTTTGCCCAGGTTTCAATCCCTTATAGGTAGGCTAAAAACGGATAATGCCTGGCGATTACGTTCTTGTCCGGCAGCAAAGGTTTCAATCCCTTATAGGTAGGCTAAAAACGATATGATGTTAAGAAAGATTACGAAACAACAAATATAGTTTCAATCCCTTATAGGTAGGCTAAAAACGCGTTGGATTCCGGAAAAAATAAGGATTTTAGTTCGCTAAAATTCTTATTTTAAATTTGTCCCATCATTTTTTATTTTAGCATAACTTTCAGTAATTTCAAGTATTTCAGGGTTTTATTTAGATTCTCAAAAAAGTCGTCGACCTCCAGGGGTTTTTGCACTATCGGAGGTCGACGACAATAAAATTTTTATATAATTTTTATATAAATTGTTCTTCCCCGCCTTTTTTTATCCCCATTGTTTCTCTTTCCGAATATTTTGTAGTTCTTAAAATATAAAATATCACTGAATCTTCTTTTTCGTTTATTATTCTTTTTAACTCCAATTTTAATTTTTTAAAATTTGCTTCTGAGATTTCTCCTTCTAATACTGAATTTTGAACCCAGTGAAGGTATTTTCTGCATGTTTTCAATACTCTGGCTACTCTTTTTTCGCAAACATCATAAACCAATATAATAAACATATATCACCACTTTGCTGTAAAGGCTTTATAATTTTCTTCGCCTATTAAATGTTTTTCAAGTTTATATAGTTCTAATCTTATTAATCTTCTATAAGAAACATTTTTGCCGAGGGTTTTATGGTTAAAAGTAGTTTGAAGCTTGTTTTCCATTTCTTGAATGAATTGTTTTTTTGCATTTTCTTTAAGTATTAATCCTTCAGTACTGCTTTCAAAATCTTCGTCCTTTATCATATTTCTCCCAATCAATGTAAATATTACTCTGTCCACAATTATGGGCTTAAAAATTTCTGATAAATCCAAATTTAAAGTAAACCTCCTAAAATTAGTAGCGTGAAGATACCCTATCCTCGGGTCAAGATGGGTTCTATAAATTTCTCCCAAAATTACAGTATAGATAATAGAATTTCCAAAACTTATTAAGGCATTTAAATTATTTTTTGGTGGCCTTTTAGTTCTTTTTTGAAATTTAAAATCCGGATTTTCTATAATTTCATCAAAAGCTTGATAATATGTCTCCCTTATGTTTCCTTCTATTGCCATTAATTCACTTGTATCTCTGCAATCATTTATTTTTTCAGCAAGTTTTTCTATTTGTTGCTCATATTCCTGTAAATTTTTACCTCTATTACTGTAATATCTTAATACCTGACAAATATTTTTATAAGCACCCTGAACAAACTCCTTTGCCAGATACATTCTTTTATCATTTTCAATATAATGTTCTGCCTGTTTTAATATCATATACCCCGAATTCATAAATTCCCTCGGATAAAAACTTCCTACATAATAATCGTAATGGTTGAAAAAATGAAGCAGTATTTCATTTTGCGTTAAAAATTCAAGGAATCTTTTATTTAAATTTACTTCTCCAAATATATAAATTTCACTGGTGTTTTCTACTGGGATGTATTTTACTCCCTCTTCATTTTCAAAATATATCGTATTATCCTTTCTTTTTAATTCACCGCTTGAAAAGATATACAATGCTTTCTTCATGATAGGCAAAACTCCTTATACCCGCATTTTGAACAAAATTTATTTTTATTAAATGGCGGAGGCAATTCCTGCAAAATTATATACTCTATTTCCTCAATAATATTTTTGATTTTAATCTCCTGCTCTTCGGTTAATTCTACTAATTCCTTCTTTTTTTCTTCCGGAAATAAAAGAATCCCTTTGGTATTTAAACCTTTTTCTTTGAGAACGTAAAGATAAAACAAAAGCTGCATTCTGGCACTTTCCTTGGCTCTGGAGCTTTTTTTAACTTCTCCAATTAATATTTCTTCATCTTTATTACGTATTAAATCAATTATTATATTTTCAAGGTTTATCTTCTTTTTATCCCTTCCGTAACTTTCTTCATCGATAAGCCTTCCCAGTTCAATATAAGGATTTTGCTGATCAGGGGTTATCTGCCGCGACATAAGCCATGCCTGCCTTTTGCAGATCATATAACTCTGGACAAGAGTCCCGTTAACAAGCCTTACCATATGGCAACTTCTCCTTCACACTTAAATCCCGTTACATTATCATAATACTGCCTTAAGCTGTTTTTATTAATGTAACCAAAACCTTCTACTATTGGAGGCATATTTTCCGTTTTTAAAGGAATCGAAATAACATACTTATAAAAATCGGATTTAAATTTATTAAACTTTTCTCTCCTTTCAAAGATGTTTTTTATATTTTTTAACTGCACATAATCTTCCCATAATTTTTTTGATTCATCGTCTATCTCTACAAAAACCTCCATCTTGGGCAAATCTTCTTCTATTAATTTAAAATCAGAAATAGAAATAGCTCCTTCACTATTCTCATAATTTAAAAGCCCGACTGCTCTCAGGATTTCATCGGATTCTCTAAAGGATTTGCGATTTGAAACCTCTGAATAATATTTTTTTAAAATCTCATTAAATTCTTTTTCGGAAACGGATACATATTTCTTAAGAATTTCCAGCGTAATTTCTAATAGTATGGAATCATAAATATATGAAGCAAATGACCTGGAATTATCATCCTGTAAATATACCAAATTTACCTCCCCTGTATTAGTGTTGTTTCTATTGCACCTTCCCGCTGATTGAATAAGAGAATCCAATGGCGCAAAATCACGGTAAACTACATCAAAGTCAATATCAACTCCTGCTTCCACTAATTGCGTTGTTACAGCAAATTTTATCTTTTTTCTTTTTATTTTTTCTATTCGCTCAAGCCTTTCTTTTGGTGTTACATGTGTAGAAAGGTATTCTATTTCTTCTTTTGGAAACTTTTGTTTTAATAACCCATAAAATTCTCTAGCGCATTTTATAGTGTTGAATATAAAAAGGTAGCTCTTTTCCTTTTCAAAGGTCAAGTTCTCTAAAAGTTCTTTTAAGCCGAGTTTTTTATCAATATTGATATTCATTTTTACCCTGTCAAGAATTTTAAAATATCTTTCTTTATTAAGCCTACTTATTTTATTTTCAAATAAAATTGGAGTAGTTGCCGAAGATATTATTACATATGTATTAAATTTTTCTACCAGTTCTAAAATTATTTTTTCTATCAATTTTAGGTATTTAACAGGTATTGCCTGAATCTCATCTATGATAATTATAGAATTTAATACCTTGTTAAACCTCCTCAAAGCGCTGTTTTTGTTAGAAATTATAGCATTAAAAAACTGAACAAAGGTAGTGATTATTATTTGGGAATCCCAGCTTTCAATTAAAAATTCTGCTTTGTCTCCCTCATACTCTTCTTTTTCTGTTATATAAGATATCTCGGTAAGATGATGGTGTTTTAAAAAAATATCGGAATACGGATGAATACTGTTAGTTATTAATAACTCCTCAATTATCTTCCCATTTTGTTCAATAATACTTAAAAAAGGTAAAGCATATATAATTCTTGGTTTTACTCCGTACCTATCAAAATATTTTTTTCTCAGCTTAAACGCAAACGCTAAGGATGTCAGCGTTTTACCCATACCGGTAGGCAGGTTAATTGAGTAAATTTTATTGTTTAAATCCATCTCATTATTTAATACATCATTAAAGGCTTCTTCCCGTAACGAATTTATAGTATTTTTGGGGAAACTTTTGGATTTTTTATAGATTACTACATTTTGTTCATCAAATTCCAGACTTGCACTTTCTCGCTTTTCACCCACTACCACATCAGTTTTATCTGCATCTATTAATGTTGAATAAATTAAATTTACAGTAAGATACAAAGAAAAATCATTGCTGTCAAGATCCCGCAATTTCATTTTTATTCTCCTTAATTCGCCGGGTAAATCCTCGATCCATCTAAAAACAAGGCTTTTTGTCAATAGGATATTAAAACCACATTCTTTTAAATTTGTTGCCAATATTTCAAACTTTTTATCGTCGATGCTTTTAGCCTGATTTTTAAGAAGCTCCAATTCTTTTTCAGATATAACTACTTCCTCCATAACATCTTTTAAATTGCCATGATGTTTTTTTACAGCTAAATAAGATATGAAGGGGAAAAGATTTTCCCCTTCATTTTTAAATTCTTCTTTCACAGCAAAAAAAGAAATTACTGCAGAAAGTAAACCATGTTTTGTTTCTTTTTGATTCTTTAATTTATTTTTTTCTTTTTCATCTGCAAAAAGGTAATTCTGAAAATACGCTGTTGATTTGCCTAAATCATGGCAAATACCCGAGATAAAACAGGTCTTTTTTATTTTATCCTTTTTTTCTTCAGGAAGGTTAAATATTTTACTTTCAATAATTTCGGCTGCTAATAAAGCTACGTTTTTTAGATGTTCTTCTAAAAATTTTTTGGGGTCCAAATGGGAATACAATTCAGAAAAAGATAATCCTTTCACCATTAGTACCCTCCCAGTATTTTTGCACATTGGCCTTAACGATATTTCCTTCGGCTTCAAATACTACATCTTCATACTTTTCTACTACTCTTTCAATGTCCATATCCAATGGAATTCTTTCTTTAAAATACTTCTTATTCTCTTCAAAAACTATACCGTAATCCTTTATCACATCCACCGGTATAACTGAATCTATTTCTACCACATTATCACAGTTTTGTTTTTCCTGAAAATTAAAAATACCCATCAACTCAAAATCTGCAAGAAGTTCGGAAAGCCCTAAGGATAATGTGAAAAAACTCTCGTGATTTTCCAGGTTTCTACGTAATTTATCGAAAATTTCTTCACTTTTATGAAATACATATACCCTGTATTTGGGAGATTTTACAAATTCCGTCCTAATTTGCGTCCTTGCTTCGTGATTTTTTTTCTTTAAAGGAACCCAATACCCACCCTTAGTATTTATATGATTTAAACCGTATCTTACTT
Source organism: Thermovenabulum sp. (assembly GCF_049723235.1). Classification (NCBI taxonomy): domain Bacteria; kingdom Bacillati; phylum Bacillota; class Clostridia; order Thermosediminibacterales; family Thermosediminibacteraceae; genus Thermovenabulum; species Thermovenabulum sp. Next base: position 18,074 of record NZ_JBNARB010000026.1, read on the forward strand.
TTTTAATAGGATTAATAATTTTTAACGCGATCTTGCAATTTTCTCTTGAAAATATATCTAAATATTCCTTTTTATCCGCTCCTATAATTGCTCCAAGCATTCCTTTCAAAGTGGGAGGTGGTGGAAAGGAAAAGGTCAGGGGCGAAGATGTGGTATAAAACTTTTTAAAGTGGGCAAAATCTCCCCATATATCAAACACTATAACTTCCATACAGATTACTCCCCGTTAAAATTGTAATTCTTCTAATTTGAATTCTTTGAACACCTCTTCAAATTTGTTCTCTTTTCCCCCGAGTGAAATTTTTATCCTTTCGTCTACCTTGTACTGTATTTTTTCTACATTGTCTTTATATTTATTGAAAATCTCATATAACTCTTGTGTCTCTAATACCCCATCGGCAATATCCCTGATTTCTTCGTCCCTTTTTGCAGATACAAACTTTATCCTCTTGTCCAGCTCACCTATGAAAAAGTTCTCTTTTTTATATATTACATGCAAAAGCAGTCTTGGCATTTGTCCAAATTTTGAAGTGGAAATAAGGGTTTTTGTGCCCTCCCAGACTCCTTCGAGCATCAAATTTATATCTTCTTCCGTCAGCTGTATTTCCTGCACTTTAGCTGCATTCTTATTTACAATCCCGTAAAAAGCTATCAACGAATAGGGCAAAATGTATTTTTCAGTAAAGGTACCCTGCCTTTTGTCCTCTTTTGACGGCATAATTGTTGTTCCCTTAATGTATGTAAGATCTACTCTGTGGAGAGAACGGCCAAATTTAAACTGTACTGGGCCAGTTAAAGTCATGGTTTTATCTTTAACGGCCGTGGTAGCTCCAAAAAGCCTTACATCTATACAGTTTTTTATAATATCCTGATCGTCTCTAAATTGAGATAATCTTTCTTCTTTTGTTTTCAAATTTCCTTTTTCATCCCTTATTTCCCTTATAAATACGTCCTGTCCTTTATATTCATACAAATAATCCCTTATAGTTCTTTTTAACCTGACATCGGTTACGATATTTACTCCTGTTTCTTCATCAATTCTTGGTTTGTTTTCGTCCACAGGGTCACCATTTGGGTTTGCATCCTTAATGTCGTATAAAAACAATATTTCACTATGGCTTTTAATTAATTCCATAAAAATACCCCCTTAGTTTAATTTATTAAAATTTTAATTAATCTCCAGCTGTTCTTCTTCATCATCTTTAATCGTTTCTTGCGCAATTTCTTTCGGTTCTCCGAAATATTTATTCAATATTTCACTTACTTCATTTGCAAGATGCATTCCGCAGACAAAATAGAAGTTCATTTCATCCAAGGACATGTCCCAATTATCACCTGCTTGAAGCAAATAATGGGATATCTCAGCAGCAATCATTCTCCTGCCAAAAGTAAAGGCATCATATTCGATAAGTTTATTTTGCACTTTCGGGAGAAGCCCTTTAAAATCTTCTTCATTCATTTTGAAGCTCTTTAATTGTTTAAGAAAAGGCATTTTTTTATCTCTTTCCATTGCCTGTTTTCTTAAAAGAAATTCGGTTAACGCTCCCAGTAAAAATAGCCCTCTCTTCACGGGCATTTCAAACGTAGGGTTGTACTTATTAAATATTTCATCGAAAATTCTACCTTCCATATTTACCGCCTCCATTTCCAACAGTTTTAATCTTAAAAGGTACATTACAAACATCAAAGCATCCTTTATGGAATAATAAAAATTAAAAGTCTCTTCTTCATTTAAAAATTTATCTCTTATTCTGAGCATTAAAAACTTCATTAGAAATTCCTTATCAATGCTGATGTTTTTAAAAATTCTGTTAACCACATCCAAAAAATACTTGTCCAGGTCTGTATCTTTTTTATTAGAGTCGGCCTTCATGAAAAAATTCCTTATATTCTTAAACGTAAAATTGGTATTAAATAAATCATCTATTTCGTCTTTTGCTTGAAACAACCTTCTGAGCCTGGAAGGAAATACGTCTTCAATTACTAAAAGTATTCTTTCCGCATCATTTATCTTTCTCATAAAGAGAAAATTAACCGTCATATTATCTTTTGCTTCTTTTATCAAATCTAAAATTCATCTTCATCATCCGTCAATTTCTTAACTGTTCCTTTTCCCAGCGAGATTTTTTTTGATTTATTTGAATTTCTTCCCTTTAAAATCGATAAAATCTCAAGGGCATAATCGTCATCCATAAACATAAACTTTGGAATAAGGTAATAGGGGATACCGCAAAACTTAAAAGACAAATTATTATCGATAAAATTTCTTCCCTCTTCCAATTGAATCTTGCAATCAGGGCACACAGGATAGTTTTTCCATGCAGATTTTTCTTTAAAGCCGCCTGTTATAAAGCCCGGCTTGTCCAATGTATAAAACTTATATACGTCAATGCTTCCGAGCACAATATCCTTTTTTTGTTTGCATAAGGAGCATACCTTGTTTCGTTCAAATACTTTTAAATCTCTTTCTTCTACCTTTATTAACAAGATTCTTTTAAATACATTAAAATCGCCAATATAATATTCTTCATCTTCTTTTATAAATTTCAGTGTAACTATAAAAGAATCCTTTTTATTGTATCTTTCTTTAATTTCATTGATACTTTCTTGGATCGCGGAATGGTTATTGAAAATCTCTTCATATATATTCTTCAAAAAGCTTCTTTCTTCCTGACTAAGATCTATATCTTTAATTATATTGAACCAGGGTAATATTTTTTTGGAAATCACTTCTTTATATTTATCCGTAAGTCTTGAAGTGGGTGTAATATCTGTTCCGCTTGATGAACCTTTTCGATAAAGGTATTTTAATACCTTATTTGGATCGTATTCTTCTATTTTAACTGAGGAATAAATAAATCTTTCACCGTCGTATTCAAAATTGATACATATTGCGTACTGGCAGTCTGGGTCTTCTGTAAGAATTTTTACTAAATCTTTATTTTCTTTTTTTAAAATCAGCTCGCCAATTTTTTTGACCGCTTCAATCAATATATCATCCCCTTTTAAAATACAAAATCTTCTTTATATCTTATTTCTACATTTTTCCAAAAAATCCTCCATATTTTCGTAATATTTTAAAAAAGAGGCAAACCGCCTGCTCATGATTTTATCACCTTTAATATGTTCACGTTTTCATCGAAAATCACGAGGTCAGCATCGTTCCCCGCTTCAATTCTTCCCTTCCCGATAAGTTTTAATGCCTTTGCCGGATTCAATGTAGCCATTTTGACCGCATCCTGAAGGCTTACGCCTACCTCATTTACCATATTGTAAATTGCCCGGTTTAAAGTGAGGGTAGAGCCGGCCAGGGTGCCGTCGGGAAGGGTTGCTGTACCGTTTTTCACAATTACTTTTTGCCCCGATAGCAGATATTCGCCGTCCGAAAGTCCTGCTGCCATCATGGAATCGGTGATTAATATTATCTTATCGGCACCTTTTGCTTTTACAAGCATCTTCATCGCAACCGGACTTACGTGTACACAATCAGCAATAAGTTCACAGTAGACTCCTTCCTCCGTCAAAAACGCCCCTAAAGCTCCGGGCTCCCTGTGGGTAAACCCTCTCATACCGTTAAACGTATGAGTAGCAAGGCTTGCACCCAAAACCAATGCCCTTTTGGCTTCCTCGTAACTTGCATCGGTATGGCCGAGGTCAATTGTAATATTATACCACAATAAACATTTTTGTATGGGATCAAATAGAAAATTTAGGGGATCTTGAAAGATTACGCCGTGGAGAAGAACTGGATTATGTTCGCAATAAGCGGATATACCACGAGCACGATATAAGGCAAAACATATTCGAAAGATTCCCCGGCTTTTATCCTGTATGATATTTCTTCCAGAAAAGGGCTAACTATGCTTTCCTTTGTTTTTGCGGTATATTCGATAACCGTCTCAACCGGCAGTCCCACGGGAAGCCCCTGTGCCATGTCAAAATCGAAGTTTGGCTTGTCTTTCAAAAAATCAAAACCGATAGCCAAACTTGTAGGAATTACATTGTTAAGATAAAACAGTAAAAGTAGCTGAAAAGTTAAAAATAGCTATGACAGGACAGACACCAAGAGGAATTATTGCAAATATACTGAAACAGTATAATGACTTAATTAGCACTCAATAAAATGGTATAATTATGCAGAAAAAGTTATTCAGGAAGCTCAAAATGGTGGCAGGCATTAAGGTAAATATCAAGATGCTTCAAACTGGACAAATGAACAATTACATAAGGCCGTTAATAGCTATGAAAAACAGATTAAATTGCATTAAGACAAAATAAATAATCCTGCGAAATATATAACTGATTGGGAAATATTGGATGAACGTAAAAAAAAATGGTTGCTTAAAAAATGGCATAAAGATGCTAATAGAAATGCAAAATTAAAGGTTATTATGGAGCATATTCTAAAAGAACGAGGTGATTCAAATGAATAATGAAGAGATGGGAATTTTAAAAGATATCACACGAGAAATAATTCAAAATGCAGATGAAGTTCTAAAAGAAAAAGATGGCAGTGAATTTTACGAAGGTAAAATATTAGCTTATAACGAAGTGCTTTCGATAATAAAAGATTATCTTACGGGATACGACCTGAAAGAATTTGGGCTTGATATTGATATCGATAGCAAATATGTATAAACAAGCCGCCAAGACGGATGAGTCGAGGCGGTATTTTTGTGCCCAAAAAAATTTAAATCCAACATAGTTAAGAGAAAACTTAAACTTATAAGTTTTTGATAAAATTATTTTTCCCATGGCAATATTTACCTCCTTTTTTTGATAAAATAAAATTGGAGGTGGTCATTTTGAGTAAGATAGAAATGATTTTAAATCTTATTTTGGATATGAGCTTTTTGCTTTGTACCATTTTTTTAATTTTTATCATGAATTTATTCCAATA